>NZ_JBIMKE010000031.1:0-93500 GCF_043673425.1 Streptomyces sp. M41
TTCCTGCACACCTACAACCACCATCGCTGCCACACCGCACTCGGCGGCCAGCCACCGATCAGCCGTGTGAACAACCCTGCGGGTCAATACACCTAGGCGGCGTCCCCCCGGAACCGCCACCCGTGATCCACCGGCCCGATGCCCCCGCCGAGCGCGAAGCCGGCCCTGATCGCCCCGGTGACGTAATCCTTGGCGGCCACCACCGCCTCCGGCACGGGCAGTCCCTTCGCGAGCCCCGAAGCGATCGCCGAGGCGAGTGTGCAGCCCGTACCGTGCGTGTGCCGGTTGTCGTAGCGAGGGGCTCGCAGCCAGTGCTCCGCGGTGCCGTCGGTCAGCAGGTCCACGGCGTCGCCGGACAGATGACCGCCCTTGATCAGCACCCAGCGCGGGCCGTACGCGAGAACCGCGTCCGCCGCCTCCCGCAGCTGCTCCTCCGACTCGACATGGACGCCGGTCAATTGCGCCACCTCGTCCAGGTTGGGGGTCGCCACGGTCGCGACCGGCAGCAGCTTCGTCCGCACCGAGTCGAGCGCGGAAGCGGCGAGCAGCGGGTCCCCGTGCTTGGAGACCCCCACCGGATCGACCACGGCGGGCGCGGCCGTGCCGCCGATCAACTCGGCGACCGTCCCGACCAGTTCCGCCGAGGCCAGCATCCCCGTCTTGATCGCCTGGACGCCGATGTCGTCGACGACGCTGCGGTACTGCGCCCGCACCGCCTCCACCGGAAGTTCCCAGGCGCCCTGCACACCGAGGGAGTTCTGGGCCGTGACGGCGGTGATCACGCTCATGCCGTGCACGCCGAGGGCGAGCATCGTCTTCAGGTCGGCCTGGATGCCCGCGCCCCCGCCGGAGTCGGAGCCCGCCAAGGTGAGGACGTTCGGGATCATGACTCGATGTCCCCTCCGAAGTGGTCCCAGCCGCCCTTCTTGGTCCAGGGCGCCCCGTCCACCGTGACCTGGGGCAGCGCCGAGGGGTTCAGGACCTCGCCGATGACCTTCCAGCGGGCCGGCAGCTTCACGTCGGGCGGGAAGGTGGCCACGATCGCGTGGTCCTCTCCCCCGGTCAGCACCCACTGCATGGGGTCGACGCCGACGGCCTGGCCGATGTCGTTCATCTGGGTCGGGATGTCGATCGCGCCGGAACGGATGTCGATGCGCACCTTGCTGGCCTCGGCGATGTGCCCGAGGTCGGCGATCAGCCCGTCGCTGACGTCGCACATCGCGGTCGCGCCGAGCCCCGCGGCGGCCGGACCCGCGTGATACGGCGGTTCGGGACGCCGGTGCGCCTCCACGAAGGCGCGCGGCGAGCGGAAACCCCGGGCGAGCACGGCGTATCCGGCGGCGGACCAGCCCAGCCAGCCGGTCACTGCGACGATGTCGCCGGGCTGTGCGCCGGCCCGTGTCACGGGCTCCTGGTTGCGCAGATCGCCGAGCGCGGTGATCGAGACCATGATGGAATCGCCCCCCACGACGTCCCCGCCGACCACCGAGGCGCCCGCGACCTGGCACTCGTCGCGCAGGCCGTCCATCAGCTCGGTCGGCCAGGCGACGGGGAGTTCGGCCGGCACGACCAGGCCGAGCAGCAGCGCGGTCGGCACGGCGCCCATCGCGGCGATGTCCGCGAGATTCTGCGCGGCGGCCTTGCGGCCGACGTCGTAGGCGGTGGACCAGTCCCGGCGGAAGTGCCGTCCCTCGACGAGGATGTCGGTGCTGGCCACCACCCTGCGGTCGGGTGCGGCCACCACCGCGGCGTCGTCGCCGGGGCCGACCCGGACCGCCGGGGTGGTGGTGAGACGGGAGGTGAGCTCCCTGATGAGCCCGAACTCGCCGAGCTCACCAACAGTGCCCTTCATTGCCCTTACGCCCCTTCTGTCCCTGTCCGTACCCGGTCGCGCGTCCCTGCGGTCCTCGCTACCGTCGAGGTGTACGTCAACTTCTGTCGTCCCGGTACCCCGGCGCGCAAGCCCCGGTCACCGGGGGTCTCCCCGCGGCGAGCGGCGACGCGATACCGTGGCGTTCCTTTTCCCCACATGATCCTCGTGGCCGCCCTGGAGGTTCCGTGGTACAGGCGTACATCCTGATCCAGACGGAGGTCGGCAAGGCGTCGACCGTCGCCGAGACGATCAGCAAGATCCCTGGAGTCATCCAGGCCGAGGACGTCACAGGACCGTACGACGTCATCGTGCGCGCCCAAGCCGACACGGTCGACGACCTGGGTCGCATGGTGGTCGCCAAGGTCCAGCAAGTGGACGGCATCACCCGCACCCTGACCTGCCCGGTCGTCCATCTGTAGCCCCCGTCTACCCTTGGCCGGTGAACTCTTTCCGTCACCGGCACCTTTCTGTCCTCGGGCTGCCCGCGCTCGTCCTGCTGATCACCGCCGCGGGCTGCTCATCAGCAGACGACAGCCTGTCGACCGCGGTTCCCAGCCCGGACGCGAAGGTGACCGAGCTGTGCCGGAAACTGGACAAAGTGCTGCCGGCCGAGGTGGACGGTGAGCGCCGCGCGGATCCCTCGCCCGCTTCCGCGCTGACGGCGGGCTGGGGAGACCCGGCGATCATACTGCGGTGCGGTGTCGCGCAACCGCCGAAGATGGTCGACCCGGAGGTGGCCGAGGGGCGTGACGCCGACGCGGTCCCGGGCGGGGTCGAGGGCGTCGACTGGCTGATGGAGAAGCAGGACGGCGGGGCGTACCGCTTCACCACAGCCAATCGTGACGCGTACGTCGAGGTAACGGCGCCCGAGGGGCACGACAGCTCGGGTGTGCTGATCGACCTGGCGTCGGCGATCAAGAAGGCCGTTCCGGAGCGGAAGACCCTCTGAAGCCGGCGGGCCGGCCGCCGGATCCGTGCCCCCGGGGGCTTCAGCGCAGGCCCGTGGACCTGCGCAGCGCCGCCTGGATCAACTGGTCCACCATGTCCGGGTAGCTGATCCCGCTCGCCTGCCACATCTGCGGGTACATCGAGATCGGCGTGAAACCGGGCATCGTGTTGATCTCGTTGATCACGAACTCCCCGTCCTCGGTGAGGAAGAAGTCCGCGCGCACCAGGCCCTCGCAGGAGGCCGCCTCGAAGGCGTCCACCGCGAGCCGCTGCACCTCGGCCGTCTCCTCCCGCGTCAGCGGCGCCGGCACGATGCCGGGTGTGGAGTCGATGTACTTGGCCTCGAAGTCGTAGTACGCGTGCGCGTCCGGCGGCGGGATCTCCGCGGGGACGGAGGCGCGCGGGCCGTCGGCGAACTCCAGCACCCCGCACTCGATCTCCCGGCCGCGCAGGGCCGCCTCGACGAGGATCTTCGGGTCGTGCCGCTGGGCCTCGGCGATGGCCTCGTCCAGGCCGGACAGGTCGTCCACCTTGGTGATGCCGATCGACGAGCCCGCGCGCGCGGGCTTCACGAAGAGCGGCCAGCCGTGGTCGCCGGCGAGGTCGATGATCTTCTTACGGGCGGCGGACGGGTCCTGCTCCCACTCGCGCGGCCGGACCACCACGTACGGGCCCACCTTGAGCCCGAACGAGACGAACACCCGCTTCATGTACTCCTTGTCCTGGCCGACTGCCGAGGCGAGGACGCCCGAGCCCACGTACGGCACGCCGGACAGCTCCAGCATGCCCTGGAGGGTGCCGTCCTCGCCGTAGGGGCCGTGCAGGACCGGGAAGACCACGTCGATCTCGCCGAGCGCCTTGGGCACCGATCCGGGCTCGCTGTAGACGACTTCGCGGTTGGCGGGGTCGACGGGGAGCACCACGCCGCCCTCGCTCGACTCGGCCAGCAGCTCGACGCTGGGCGTACGACGCTCGGTGATCGCCATACGTTCCGGTTCGTCGGCGGTGAGCACCCATCGGCCGCTCTGCGTGATGCCGATCGGCAGGACGTCGTACTTGGTCCGGTCGATCGCGCGCAGGACGGCGCCGGCGGTGACCGCGGAGATCCCGTGCTCGGAGCTGCGACCGCCGAACACGACGGCCACCCGCGGCTTGCGGGAGGGCCGGCCGGGGTTCTGGGGGAGGTTCTCGGTGCTCATATCGCGATGAGCGTACCCGCCCGTAGGGCCCGAGTCAGCGTCCGGAGGGTGGCGTTCGCTCAGCGTCGCCCGGGCTTCGCTCAGCGTCGCCCGTACTCGCTCGGCGTCGCTCAGGCCCGGCTCAGCGCCGTTCGGGCTTGGCGCTGCGCGACATCAGCTCCTTGAGGGCGACCACCGGCGGCTTGCCCTCGTGCACGATGCCGACGACCGTCTCCGTGATCGGCATGTCGACGCCGTGCCTGCGGGCCAGATCCAGCACGGACTCACAGGACTTGACGCCCTCGGCGGTCTGCTTGGTGACGGCGATCGTCTCCTGGAGGGTCATGCCCTTGCCGAGGTTGGTGCCGAAGGTGTGGTTGCGCGAGAGCGGCGAGGAGCAGGTGGCCACCAGGTCGCCGAGCCCGGCGAGTCCGGAGAACGTCAGCGGGTCGGCGCCCAGCGCCATACCCAACCGGGTCGTCTCGGCGAGGCCGCGGGTGATCAGCGAGCCCTTGGCGTTGTCGCCGAGTCCCATGCCGTCCGCGATGCCGACGGCGAGCCCGATGACGTTCTTCACAGCTCCGCCCAGTTCGCAACCCACCACGTCCGTATTGGTGTACGGCCGGAAGTACGGCGTGTGGCTGGCGGCCTGGAGGCGCTGCGCGACGGACTCGTCGGTGCAGGCGACCACGGCGGCGGCCGGCATCCGCGCGGCGATCTCACGGGCGAGGTTGGGGCCGGTGACCACGGCGATGCGGTCCGGACCGACCTTGGCGACATCCTCGACGACCTCGCTCATCCGCATCGCGGAGCCGAGTTCGACACCCTTCATCAGCGAGACGAGGGTCGTGCCGGGCGCGAGCAGCGGGGTCCATTCGGCGAGGTTGCCGCGCAGCGTCTGCGAGGGGACGGCGAGGACGGTGAAGTCGGCGTCGTGCGCGGCTTCGGCGGCGTCCGCCGTGGCGCGCAGGTTCTCCGGGAGTTCGACGCCGGGGAGGTAGTCCGGGTTCGTACGCGTGGAGTTGACCGCGTCGGCGAGGTCGGCGCGGCGGGCCCAGAGGGTCACCTCGCACCCCGCGTCGGCGAGGACCATGCCGAAGGCGGTGCCCCACGACCCGGTGCCCATGACAGCCGCCTTGACGGGCTTGCTCACGTGCCCTGCCCCTCTTCCTGCTCGGCCTTGACCGTGTGCGCCTGCCGGTTCTGCGCGGCGGTCCTGCGCCGCTGCTCGATGCGCTCCTGGCGCGGGTCGTACGGCGTATCGGGCGCCTTCTCGCCGCGGATCTCCTCCAGCTGGCGGGTGATGGCGGCCATGATGACCTCGGTCGCCTCCTTGAGCAACTCCGGGGTCATCTCCTTGTCGTAGAAGCGCGCGAGGTCCACGGGCGGGCCCGCGAGCACCTGGTGGGTCTTGCGCGGAAGGAGATTGGGCTTCTTGGCATACGGCGGCAGCAGTTCGTTGGCCCCCCACTGTGCGACCGGGATGACGGGGCACTTGGTCTGGAGGGCGACCCGGGCGGCGCCGGTCTTGGCCGTCATGGGCCACAGCTCCGGGTCGCGGGTGAGGGTGCCCTCGGGGTAGAACGCGACGCATTCGCCGCGCTCCACGGCGTCGATCGCGGCCCGGAAGGCGCTCAGCGCGTCCGTGGTCTCCCGGTAGACGGGGATCTGCCCGGTGCCGCGCATGGCGGCGCCGATGAATCCCTTCTTGAAAAGCCCGCTCTTCGCGAGGAATCGCGGTACCCGGCCGGTGTTGTACTGAAAGTGCGCGTATGCGAAGGGATCGACGTGCGAATTGTGGTTCACCGCGGTGATAAATCCACCCTCGGCCGGAATGTGCTCCATTCCACGCCAGTCCCGCTTGATCAGAACCACCAGCGGCGGTTTGCAGAGCACCGCGGCGAAGCGGTACCAGAAGCCGATTCTGCGGCGGGGCACGCGCGCACCTTCCTCTAGGGATCAATGACGTCGGGCCGGGGGGCCGCACAAGTGTCGCCCCAGGCCGCCGGTCTGTCGAGAACACCGTACGCCCGCCGGTCTCCCGCCCCCACCCCCGCAAGGGCTTCGCGCCCTTCCCCGCGCCGCGACCACGGGCCGGCCCCGGTACCGGCTGAGTGACAATGGCCGCGAGGAGAGAGGGACGGAACGCTGGTGCAGTGGACCTTGGTCGTACCCCTGAAGCCCTTGGCGCGGGCGAAGAGCAGGCTGTCGGACACGGCCGCGGACGGGCTGCGCCCGGGCCTGGCCCTCGCGTTCGCACAGGACACCGTGGCCGCGGCGCTGGCCTGCCCCGCGGTGAAGGATGTGGCCGTCGTCACCAACGACGCCCTGGCCGGCCGCGAGCTCGGGGCACTTGGCGCGCACATCGTCCCCGACCAGCCCGAAGACGGCCTGAACGCGGCGCTGGCCCACGCCGCGGCAGTCGTACGGTCGTCTCGCCCCGAAAGCCCCCTGGCGGCCCTGAACGCCGACCTCCCCGCCCTGCGTCCCCTGGAATTGGCCCGGGTCCTGGACTCGGCCGCGGAATTCCCCCGCGCATTTCTCCCGGACGCCGCGGAGATCGGTACGACATTGCTGGCCGCAGGGCCGGGCCGCGAATTGCTCCCGGCGTTCGGCTCGGATTCCCGCGACCGCCATCACGAGTCCGGGGCGGAGGAACTGTGCCTCGACGGGGTCGACTCCGTACGCCAGGACGTGGACACCGGCGCGGACCTGCGGGCCGCCCTGACCCTGGGCGTGGGCCCGCGAACGGCTGCCGCGGCGGCCCGGCTGCTGCTCGGAAAGCCGTAGCGAAGCCCCACGGCGCGCCCCGCCCCGGCGGACACTAGGCTGGCCGTCATGCAGGCCACCGCATACACCTACGACGCCGATACCCGCGCCGGCAGCGTCCTCCTGGACGACGGCACCCCCGTCCCCTTCGACGCCCCGGCCTTCGACGCCGGCGGCCTGCAGCTGCTGCGCCCCGGGCAGCGGGTCCGCATCGAGACGGAGGGCGAGGGCGAGTCGCTGCGCATCACGCTGGTGACGCTGCAGACGCTCTGAGCCGCCGGGCCGCACCCCGGGCCCGGCCCACCCCGAAAAACGCCGCGGGCCGGACTCCCCGTGGAGTCCGGCCCTGCGCGTGAGTGCCCCAGCGGTTCTACCTCTTGCGAGCGGTGGCCTTCTTGGCGGTGGTCTTGCGAGCCGTCGACTTCTTGGCGGGCGCCTTCTTGGCGGTCGCCTTCTTCGCCGGGGCCTTCTTGGCCGTCGCCTTCTTCGCCGTCGTCTTCTTCGCCGCGGTGGTCTTCTTGGCCGCCGTGGTGGTCTTCTTCGCGGGAGCCTTCTTCGCCGTGGTCTTCTTCGCGGCGGCCGTGGTCTTCTTGGCCGTCGTCTTCTTCGCGGTGGTCTTCTTCGCCGCCGCCTTGGTGGTCTTCTTCGCGGCGGCCTTCTTGACCGTCGCCGAGGCACCACCGGTGAGGCTGCCCTTGGGCGCCTTCTTCACGGAGACCTCGCCGCCCCGCGGGAGCTTCTTCGAGCCGCTCACCAGGTCCTTGAAGCCCTGACCCGCACGGAAGCGGGGAACGGAGGTCTTCTTGACCCGAACCCGCTCGCCCGTCTGAGGGTTGCGGGCGTAACGAGCCGGACGGTCGACCTTCTCGAACGAACCGAAGCCGGTGACCGAGACCCGCTCACCGGAGACGACCGCGCGGACGATGGCGTCCAGTACATGGTCGACAGCATCGGCGGCCTGCTGGCGGCCACCCATCTTGTCGGCAATCGCTTCTACGAGCTGCGCCTTGTTCACGTCTTCCCCTTCGGAGACATCGCCAGAACGAAAGTGTTCAAGCTTTTTCGCACGTTAGGCAGATATATACCGCAAATCAAACACGAAACGGGCTAATCACCCTTGTGCCGCAACAGACTCGACTGCCTCGAAGGGCTTCTCAGCGTTCCTCTTCGGGGAATCGCCCCGCGTCGAGGTCCGCGATGAACCGCTCCAGACGCCTTGTCGCTTCGGCGACGTCGTGTTTGGCCGCGGCCGTAATGACCAGCAGCTTCCGGGTCAGCGCCATCCGTACGCCCTCCGGGACTTGCAGTGCGCGCACTCTTGTGTGCGCTTCCTTCAGTTGGCCCGCGACCGCCGCATAGAGCTCGAGTTGGCCGTCGTGTTCCATGCACAGATTGTGCCATCTGGGGCGAGTTGTCGCCTGCCAGGGGTGCAACTCCGGCCTCAAATGGCCTTCCGGGCTCTTGCGGAAGTCACGGGTACGACACTCGCGTACCCGAGTAACACCCGTCGTAACGTGGGAAGTTGAACTTGGTTCGATCAGCGGCAGGGCCGTTCGGGTGCAGACATGGCAGTACCCCCGATCGGAGCTGATCGGGGGTACTGAGCGGGTGTTGCGGTGGCCGAAAGTCGCCTTGTGCCGATGCTTCGGCCGGGGCGGCCGGCTCAGCCCTGGAGGGTGCGCGGCTTGAACGACGGGCGCTTCGCCTCGTAGGCGGCGATGTCGGCCTCGTTCTGGAGGGTGATCGAGATGTCGTCGAGGCCGTTCAGCAGCCGCCAGCGGGAGTTCTCGTCCAGCTCGAAGGCGGCGGTGATGCCCTCGGCGCGCACCTCACGGGCCTCCAGGTCGACGGTGATCTCGGCCTGCGGGTCCTTCTCGGTGAGCTCCCACAGCGCATCCACGATCTTCTGCTCCAGAACCACCGTGAGCAGGCCGTTCTTGAGCGAGTTGCCGCGGAAGATATCGGCGAACCGGGAGGAGATGACGGCCTTGAAGCCGTAGTTCTGCAGCGCCCAGACGGCGTGCTCACGGGAGGAGCCGGTGCCGAAGTCGGGTCCGGCGACCAGGACCGTGGCGCCTTCGCGCTCGGGGCGGTTGAGCACGAACTCCGAATCCTTGCGCCAAGCCTCGAAAAGCCCGTCCTCGAACCCGTCCCGCGTGACCTTCTTGAGCCAGTGAGCAGGGATGATCTGGTCGGTGTCGACGTTGGAGCGGCGCAGCGGGACGGCCCGGCCGGTGTGCTTGGTGAATGCTTCCATGACTTCTCAGACTCCAGCGGGCGTACGGGTCTCGGCGTCGGACAGGTCGGCCGGGGAGGCCAGGTGGCCCAGGACAGCCGTAGCGGCCGCGACCTGCGGCGACACCAGGTGCGTACGACCGCCCTTGCCCTGCCGGCCCTCGAAGTTGCGGTTGGAGGTGGACGCGGAGCGCTCACCCGGGGCCAGCTGGTCGGGGTTCATGCCCAGGCACATCGAGCAGCCCGCGTGCCGCCATTCGGCGCCGGCCTCCTTGAAGACGACGTCCAGTCCCTCGGAAACGGCCTGCAGACCGACCCGCGCGGAACCGGGGACGACCAGCATCCGTACGCCGTCGGCGACTTTGCGGCCCTTGACGAGCTCGGCGGCGGCGCGCAGGTCCTCGATGCGGCCGTTGGTGCAGGAGCCTACGAAGACGGTGTCCACCTTGATGGAGCGCAGCGGCTGACCGGCCTCCAACCCCATGTATTCCAGGGCCTTTTCGGCGGCGTGGCGCTCCGAAGCGTCTTCGTACGAAGCAGGGTCGGGGACGGACGCCGAAAGCGGCGCTCCCTGGCCGGGGTTGGTGCCCCAGGTGACGAAGGGCGACAGTTCGGCGGCCTCGATGACGACCTCGGCGTCGAACTCGGCGTCGTCGTCCGTCTTCAGCGTCTTCCAGTACGCGACGGCCGCGTCCCAGTCCTCGCCCTTGGGCGCGTGCGGACGGCCCTCGAGGTAGTCGAAGGTGGTCTGGTCGGGGGCGATCATGCCCGCGCGGGCGCCGGCCTCGATCGACATGTTGCAGATGGTCATCCGGGCCTCCATCGAGAGCTTCTCGATGGCGGAGCCGCGGTACTCCAGGACATAGCCCTGGCCGCCGCCGGTGCCGATCCGGGCGATGATCGCCAGGATCAGGTCCTTGGCGGTGACGCCCTCGGGCAGCTCGCCGTTGACCGTGATGGCCATGGTCTTCGGGCGGGCCATGGGCAGCGTCTGGGTGGCCAGCACATGCTCGACCTGGGAGGTGCCGATGCCGAACGCGAGGCCGCCGAAGGCGCCGTGCGTGGAGGTGTGGGAGTCACCGCAGACCACGGTCATGCCGGGCTGGGTCAGGCCCAGCTGCGGGCCGACGACGTGCACGACGCCCTGCTCGACGTCGCCCAGCGGGTGCAGGCGCACACCGAAGTCGGCGGCGTTCTTGCGCAGCGTCTCCAGCTGGACGCGGGAGACCGGGTCCGCGATGGGCTTGTCGATGTCGAGGGTCGGGGTGTTGTGGTCCTCGGTGGCGATGGTCAGGTCGAGCCGGCGCACCTGGCGACCGCTCTTGCGGAGGCCGTCGAAGGCCTGCGGGCTGGTCACCTCGTGCAGCAGGTGCAGATCGATGAAGAGGAGGTCGGGCTCGCCCTCGGCGCGCCGGACGACGTGGTCGTCCCAGACCTTCTCCGCGAGTGTCCTACCCATCGCTTTCCCTTCGGCCGGCAACGGTCCGCCGGCCCAACTAGAGATCTTGAGAAGGCGGCCACCGCCCACGCCCCTGCTTCCGGGCGTCCGCCGCCAGGCCCGTTCTGTTCACGGGCCGCTCTGCCTTCGTTCTTCCAGAGTGGCGGGTTCCACGGAAAATTGAACTTGCGTTTCACAGAGTGAGACGCGAGTATCGTTGCATGGACAACAGTAGCGGCGTCGGCGTTCTGGACAAGGCAGCCCTTGTCCTGAGCGCCCTGGAGTCCGGTCCGGCCACCCTCGCAGGGCTCGTCTCGGCCACCGGATTGGCACGACCCACGGCACATCGACTGGCCGTGGCTCTGGAACACCACCGCATGGTGGCGCGTGACATGCAGGGCCGTTTCATTCTCGGCCCTCGCCTCTCGGAACTGGCTGCGGCGGCCGGTGAGGACCGCCTGCTCGCCACAGCGGGCCCGGTCCTCACCCACCTCCGTGACGTGACCGGCGAGAGCGCACAGCTCTATCGCCGCCAGGGCGACATGCGCATCTGCGTGGCCGCGGCGGAACGCCTGTCCGGCCTTCGGGACACGGTCCCGGTCGGTTCGACGCTCACGATGAAGGCTGGCTCCTCGGCACAGATCCTCATGGCCTGGGAGGAGCCGGAGCGCCTGCACCGCGGCCTCCAGGGCGCCCGCTTCACGGCTACGGCCCTCTCGGGCGTACGACGCCGGGGCTGGGCCCAGTCGATCGGTGAGCGCGAGCCGGGCGTCGCGTCCGTCTCCGCGCCCGTGCGCGGCCCGTCGAACCGCGTGGTGGCCGCCGTCTCGGTCTCCGGCCCCATCGAGCGCCTGACCCGCCACCCGGGCCGTATGCACGCGCAGGCGGTCATCGACGCCGCCGCCCGCCTCTCCGAGGCGCTGCGCCGCACGGGCTGACTTTCGAGCGCATGACGAGGGGGCCTGCCTCAACGCCGCGGCAGGCCCCCTCGTTCCCCCGATCCCCCCGTCACCTGGCTTCTTCGACCGCCTCAGCCCGCCCCTTCGACCGGTACGCGAACCGGTCCTTCGCATTGCGCCCCCGCCGCTCCAGCGGCACCTGCCCGTGTGCCGCCGCGAGCCCGAACGCCGGCATGTCGCCGTAGATCGCCTCGTAGGAGCCCTCGGGCACGACATAAGCCTCGTGCCAGATGCCCACGTGCCCGTACGCCTTGCCCTCCCGCTCCTTGCGGTTGAGGAGCGCCCACATCCGGTGGTGGAGCATCTCGGGCGTGTGGGCGTAGGCGTAGAGCTTCTCCTTGGACTCCCAGTACTGGACGATGTAGTACGTCCGTGGCGACGCCGTCAGCATCACCTTGCTCAGAAGCCCCCGGCCTGGGTCCTTCGCGAGTGCCGCCAGCATGCGGAACATCGACACCATCACCAGCCCCCACTCGTGCACCGCCCAGAAGTGGTTGATCCGCATCCCGATGAGCAGCACGACCACATCACCCTCGGTGTCGGCGGTCGTACGTCCCAGCACCGGCTTCGCGAACATGGCTTCTCCACGGATCCATTGTCGGATAGCGGCACTATCCTTCTCGGCAGTGATTGGATAGTGACACTCCCCAAGGAAGGGCGCAAGAGATGCGGCTGGCCGAACTGAGCGAGCGCAGCGGGGTGTCCACCGCGACGATCAAGTACTACCTGCGCGAAGGGCTGTTGGCGCCCGGCCGTCAGATCAACACGACGACGGCCGAGTACGACGAGGAGCATCTGCGCCGGCTGCGGCTGATCCGCGCGATGATCCAGGTCGGCCGGATGCCGGTGGCGACGGTCCGGGAGGTGCTGGGGCATGTGGACGACGACTCCCTGCCGCGGGCGATCCGCCTGGGCGCCGCGATGTGGACGCTGCCGCAGGTGCCGGAGCCGGACGAGGACGACGAGTACGTGCGGGCCGCACACCAGGAGGTCGGCCTGCTCCTGGACCGGCTCGGCTGGGAGAACGCCAAGCGGCTCTCGACCATCTCGCCCGCCTACCGCTCGCTGGTGGTGGCGGTCGCCGCGTTCCGTCGCCTCGGCTACGGCTGGGGGGCCGAACTGCTCGCGCCGTACGCCGAATTGATGCACCGGACGGCCGTCCTCGACCTGGACAACATGGAGACGCACGCGTCGCAGGCGGAGCAGATCGAGTTCGCGGTCCTCGGCGCGATCCTCAACGAACCGGTGCTGCAGGCGCTGCACCGACTGGCCCAGGAGGAGGAGAGCACGCGGCGGTACGGCTTCGAGTGAGGGGTGCCGGGCACGACGAAGGCCCTCCGCCGAAGCGAAGGGCCTTCATGTGGTACCCCCGACCGGATTCGAACCGGCGCTACCGCCTTGAGAGGGCGGCGTGCTAGGCCGCTACACAACGGGGGCGTGGAGCCTGCTGGCGTTTAGAACTACACCGCCGCAGGTCCGAGCTGGTCTACCTGGACTCGAACCAAGACTAACTGAACCAGAATCAGTCGTGCTGCCAATTACACCATAGACCAATGTGGTTTAGACCAGTCAGTACCCCCGACCGGATTCGAACCGGCGCTACCGCCTTGAGAGGGCGGCGTGCTAGGCCGCTACACAACGGGGGCCCTAGCGATCCTGCATGAGAGGCAATGGGTGCGACCCGGACTGCTTCCCTGGGAAGGATCTGTACCCCCGACCGGATTCGAACCGGCGCTACTGCCTTGAGAGGGCAGCGTGCTAGGCCGCTACACAACGGGGGCTTTGCAGATGAGCTCTGCGAGCTGGCCTACCTGGACTCGAACCAAGACTAACTGAACCAGAATCAGTCGTGCTGCCAATTACACCATAGGCCACTGGAACGCAAGCCCCTGCGGGGATCTTGTTCTAGTTCGCTCCTCCGGTTCCGGCCTTTCGGCCCGCTCCCCGGCGGCGCAGGAAGAACATTACCCGAAGGTGGACCGGGCTCCAAAACGGGTATCCGCGCCGAGGAGCGCGGGGAGTTCGGCGAGGGAGGCGATCCGGTGCGGTCCACCGGAGGTGGCCACGCCGGTGTACACGCCGTCACGGTCGATCCACACCGACAGCAGCCCGGCCCGCGCTGCCCCGTGCCCGTCGATCTCCGGGTGGTCACCGACGTACGCCACCTGATGCGGGGCGAGGTCGAGCGCGTCGCAGGCGGCGAGGAAGGCGCCGGCCTCCGGTTTGGAGACGCCGAGCTCCGCGGCGCACAGGATGGCCTCGAACCGGTCGTGCACGCCGAGCACCCGCAGCTTGCGGTCCTGGACATGGAGGCTGGAGTTGGAGAGCACCGCGTGCCGGTGGCTGGCGGCGAGGGCGTCCAGGGCGGGCAGGACGTCGGGGAAGAGGGCCCAGGCGGTCTCGTAGTGCGCGACGTACCGCTCGAACCAGGCGTCGGCCTCGCCGTCGCTCAGCTCCGCGCCGAGGAACACCCGCACCCGGTCCCGGCGCTGGCCCTGAAAGGTGGCCTCCCCCGCCGAGAAACGCGCCCACTGGGCCTCGGTGACCTCCCGCCAGCGCACGATGGCGTGCTCGACGCTCTCGTATCCGTCGAGCAGGCCCTCGGCCAGCAGGTGCGCGCGCATTCCGGTGCGGTCCGCCGCGGTGTAGTCGAAAAGCGTGTCGTCCACGTCCCAGACCACGGCGCGAATGCTCATGATCCGACGGTAACGCGCGGCGCCGGGGCGTGTCCGCCGATCGGGAGGGCGGAGACTTCATGACTTCAGTCCACGACGTCGCGGGGGTCGGGGGCCACGAAGAAGTCCGTCACGAAGCAGGTGACCTCGCCCCGCGCCGAGCGGCCCGTCCAGGTCGGGTAGGCGCCGTCGCCCCAGCCGGACGTGAAGGCGGCCAGGGTGTGGCCGGTACCGGGGGAGGTGATCAGGTGGGGTCCCTCCGACCAGTCACTGTCCTCGAAGGCGTCCCACAGCGGCCCCTCGTCCTCCTGCGCCTCGGGGAAGCCCTGCTCCGCCGAGGCGTCGTAGAAGCAGCCGGTGCCGGCGTCCACGCCGTAGCCGTAGAACTCGTCGTCGCCGAGGTCGGCCGGGTCCTGGCCGGGGCGCAGGGCCAACTCCCATGTCGCGGTGGGTTCGTCGCGGATGACCAGACGCGCCGCCGCGACCCGGCGGTGGGGGCGGGCGGCCGGGGGCTCGCCCTGCCGGGCCAGGGTCGCGACGGCTGCCTCGACCCGGTAGCGGCCGGGGGTGACCGTGACCGTGAAGGGCTCGATGTCCCCGGTCCCGAGGTACACGAACGGATCGCAGGCCACGACCCGGCCGGTGGGCAGGTCCAGCTCGCCCCCGTCGGCCACGTGGAGCACGCCGGTGGTCCCGGCGGGGTGGCTGAAGGTGCTGCCCGGCGTGAAGAGCCAGGTGTAGTCGCGGGGGGACATGGGCATGGCGGCGCGCCTTCCTGATCAAGGGTGGAAGCACCACGGAACGTTAGTGCGCCCCACTGACATCGGCGCCGGCCGACGACGTCCGCGCCCAGGAAGAAGGGGCGGCGCCCGGACCACCGGGTGCCGCCCCTGTGCGCTTCGGCAGGGTTACGCGGCCAGCTTCGCCAGCGCCGCGTCGATACGGGCCAGCGTCTGGTCCTTGCCCAGGACCTCGAGGGACTCGAAGAGGGGCAGGCCGACGGTGCGGCCGGTGACGGCGACGCGGACCGGGGCCTGGGCCTTGCCGAGCTTGAGGCCATGAACCTCACCGGCGGCCAGGACGGCCTCCTTCAGGGACTCCGGGGACGTCCAGTCGGCCGCCTCCAGCTTCTCGCGGGCCGTGCGCAGCAGGGCGTCCGAGCCCTCCTTCATGGCCTTCGTCCAGGACGCCTCGTCGAAGACCGGCTCCGGCAGGAACAGGAAGTCGACGTTGTCGGTGATCTCCGACAGGACCTTGAGGCGGGTCTGGGCGTGCGGGGCGATCGCCTGCCACTTCACCTCGTCGAAGGCCTCCGGGGCCCAGGGGGCGAACGGGGCCTTCAGCCACGGGCGGCAGCGCTCGGTGAAGTCCTTCACATCCAGCAGGCGGATGTGGTCGCCGTTGATCGACTCGCACTTCTTGAGGTCGAAGCGGGCCGGGTTGGGCTGCACGTCGGCGATGTCGAAGGCCGCGACCATCTCGTCCGTCGTGAAGATGTCCTGGTCGGCGGAGAGCGACCAGCCGAGCAGGGAGAGGTAGTTGAGCAGGCCCTCCGGCAGGAAGCCGCGCTCGCGGTAGAGGTTCAGCGAGGACTGCGGGTCACGCTTGGAGAGCTTCTTGTTGCCCTCGCCCATCACGTACGGCAGGTGCCCGAAGGCCGGGGTCTGCTTGGCGATGCCCAGTTCGGTCAGTGCCTTGTACAGAGCGATCTGACGGGGCGTGGAGGAGAGCAGGTCCTCGCCGCGCAGGACGTGGGTGATCTCCATCAGGGCGTCGTCGACCGGGTTGACCAGCGTGTACAGCGGCGCGCCGTTCGCGCGGACGATGCCGTAGTCCGGGACGTTCTCCGGGGTGAACGTCAGCTCGCCGCGGACGAGGTCCGTGAAGGTGATCGTCTCGTCGGGCATGCGGAAGCGGACGATCGGGGCGCGGCCCTGGGCCTTGTACTCCTCGACCTGCGCGTCGGCGAGGTCGCGGCAGTGGCCGTCGTAGCCGGACGGCTTGCCGGCGGCGCGGGCGGCCTCGCGGCGGGTGTCCAGCTCGTCCTGGGAGCAGTAGCAGTGGTAGGCGTGTCCGGCTTCGAGGAGCTTGGCCGCGACGTCCTTGTAGAGGTCCATGCGCTGCGACTGGCGGTACGGCGCGTGCGGGCCGCCGATCTCGGGGCCCTCGTCCCAGTCGAAGCCCAGCCAGCGCATCGAGTCGAGCAGCTGGTCGTACGACTCCTCCGAGTCGCGGGCCGCGTCGGTGTCCTCGATGCGGAAGACCAGGGTGCCCTGGTGGTGCTTGGCGAACGCCCAGTTGAACAGGGCGGTGCGGACCAGGCCCACATGGGGGTTACCGGTGGGCGAGGGACAGAAACGGACGCGAACGGGAGTGCCGGGTGCGCTAGCCACGCTTGACAACCTTGTTGGTGAGAGTGCCGATGCCTTCGATGGTGACGGCGACCTCGTCGCCGACGTTGAGGGGGCCGACCCCTGCCGGGGTGCCCGTGAGGATCACGTCGCCGGGGAGCAGCGTCATGGCCTCGGAGATGTTGACGATCAGGTCCTCGATGGAGTGGATCATCTCGCTGGTGCGGCCCAGCTGGCGCTGCTCGCCGTTCACCGTGAGCTGGATGGTGAGGTCGGCCGCGGTCTCCAGGGCCAGGTCCGTCTCCACCCAGGGGCCCAGCGGGCAGGAGGTGTCGAAGCCCTTGGCCCGGGCCCACTGCTTCTCGCGCTTCTGCACGTCCCGCGCGGTGATGTCGTTGGCGCAGGTGAAGCCGAAGATGACGTCCTTGACGCGCTCGCGCGGGACCTCGCGGCACATGCGGCCGATGACGACGGCCAGCTCGGCCTCGTGGTGGAGGTCCTCGGTGAAGGACGGGTACTGGATCTCGTCGCCGGGGCCGATCACCGCGGTGGAGGGCTTGAAGAAGGCGAAGGGGGCGTCCGGCACGTCGTTGCCGAGTTCGCGGGCGTGCTCGGCGTAGTTGCGGCCGAAGGCCACGACCTTGTTGGGGAGCACCGGCGGCAGCAGCCTGACCTTGGTCAGCGGCACCTTGGTGCCGGAGAGCTCGAAGTCCGCGAACGGGATGCCTTTGATGATGTCCAGGACGAGCTCGTCCGGCCTGTCGCCCTCGACCGCGCCGAAGGCGACGTTCCCGTCGATGGAGAATCTGGCGATGCGCACGGGATCTGGCGCCTCTCACTTGAGCCGGCTGGAGTCTGACGCTCCAGGCTAACGCGGTGAGGGGCGGGCGCCTCGCGCATTGCCGCGGGCGCCCCGGCGGCCGTACGGCCGATGCTCGTACGTGATTGAACGATCGCCTGCCGGCCCGCGTACTAGACGGCGGTGACGGTGACGGGGATCTCCTGGAGGATGGTGCGCTTGGGGTTGGCGGTCTGGGCGGGAAGGTCGACGGAGTGCTCCGGCTGCGGCGGGACGTGAAGGCCGCCGGCGCTGTCGAGGTGCACCAGCGTCGTGCGCCGCGGGTTGGCTATCGTGCGGATCATCGTCGTCGTCTTCACGGTTGTACTTCAGCCCTGTCGTGACGAGGCGCCGCGGACGGGCCTGAAGGTGGCAGTCCGGGCGCGGGTTGGCAGAAACATCTCTCCTGTAAAGCGTCAGGCTAGACACGCGGTTCCCACGGAAAGTCGTCAAGACGCTTGATAGGCGTGTGAGTTTGCTCACGGATCAGCGAATAAAACGGGCAATTCAGGCTGGCAATTGACCGTACCGAAACGGACATTGGGCACCTGAAGCCATCATTCCGCTCCTGATCATGGCGACTGGGACACCTCTCACGCCTTGTCGGCTCGCGGGCATACGTCCGGTTTGGGCGGGATAAGGTTCTACGCCAGGTAATCTCGTCACCACATGGTGTCACGTATGTCACGGCTCGACCTACGGGCCTTGTTGGAGATCCTGCACTGTGCTGGAATTCCACGGACCGCCGCAGGATCGAGCCGGCGCACAGGGGGCGCAGCGAGCGCCTTGTGGCGGCGAGAAGGGGGAGCCAGCGCCGGTCCACCACGACCATCAGGGAGCGTATTCAGGGCGCTCCCCGACACGCCGACACCGTGTCCGTCCGTTCACGCGGAGGGGCGCCTGGTCCAGAGGTTGCGACGCTAGTGCAGGGACGTTTCAAGAGGGATGGCAGCGCTTCGGCGGAGCCGGAGCACGGCGGGACCGACCGAGGTCCCTCGCCCCAGCACGCCCAGAACCAGGGCCCGGCCCCATCGGTCGACAGCGGTGAGCGCTCCGGGCGCCCCGCCGTGTCGGCGTCCCCGGGTACGACGGCCCCCTCCGCCTCGCCGGCCAGGAGGACCGCGAAGAGCATGGTCGGCACCGGCTCGCGAATAGCCCTGCGCAACTGGCGTATCTCCACGCGTCTCGTGGCCCTGCTGACCCTCCCCGTGGTCGCGGCCACCTCGCTGGGCGCACTGCGCATCAGCGACAACATGGACGACATCCAGCAGCTCGAGAACATGAAGCTGCTCACGGACATGACCAAGCGGGCCACCGAGCTCGCCGCCGCGCTCCAGGAGGAGCGCGACCAGTCCGCCGGCCCCCTCGCGCACGGCGCCAAGGCGACCGACTACACGGTCAAGGGCTACCGGGACAAGACGAACCGGGCCGCGGACAGCTTCCGGGAGGCCTCCGAGGAGGTCGACAACAACAGCAAGGACGGCAACCTCAAGGGCGTCCGGGACAACCTCGTCCAGCTCGTCGGTGATCTGAGCAACATCGAGAAGATCCGCAGCACCGCCTACGAGTCCAAGCGCAACTCCACGCAGACCGTGGAGGCCTACCACCGTCTGATCACCAACCTGCTCGACCTCTCCCAGGACATGGCGGAGGCGACCAGCAACCCGGAGATGATCCGCAGCACGCGTGCCCTGGCGGCCTTCTCCAACGCCAAGGAGTACGCGTCGATCCAGCGGGCCGTCCTGGCCGCGGCGCTGCCCGCGAACAACGACACCGTCGGCGACCTCTCCGAGAACGACCGCCTCTACGCCGAGTCGGCCCTGACGAGCCAGCGTTCCGAGATCAAGGCCTTCCGCAACATCTACGGCACGCAGGCCGCCGCCGACCTGCTCCAGTCGATCGAGCGGAACAACCCGACGATCACGGCGAGCGACAAGTACGCCAACCGCGCGCTCGGCAACCCGAACGCCCTCAACGACCTCGAGAAGCGCTCCTACCGCGACTGGGTCGACGACAGCACCACCAAGATCCAGCAGATGCGCGCCATCGAGACGACGCTGCTGGAGGACATGGAGCAAAAGGCCCGCGAGCTGCGCAACGAGTCGGAGCGCGAAGCGATCATCTCTGGTGCGCTGATCCTGATCGTGCTCGGTGTCTCGCTGGTCGGCGCCTTCGTGGTGGCCCGCTCCATGATCCGCTCGCTGCGCCGCCTGGAGGAGACCGCCACCAAGGTCGCCCAGGACCGGCTGCCGGAGCTGGTCAAGCAGCTGTCGGAGTCGGACCCGCAGGACGTCGACACGTCCGTCGAGTCGGTCGGTGTGCACTCCCGGGACGAGATCGGCCAGGTGGCCGCGGCCTTCGACGACGTGCACCGCGAGGCGGTCCGCCTCGCCGCCGAGCAGGCCCTGCTGCGGGGCAACGTCAACGCGATGTTCACCAACCTCTCGCGCCGCTCCCAGGGCCTCATCCAGCGTCAGCTCTCGCTCATCTCCGAACTGGAGTCCCGCGAGGCCGACCCGGACCAGCTGTCCTCGCTGTTCAAGCTCGACCACCTCGCGACGCGCATGCGCCGTAACGGTGAGAACCTCCTCGTCCTCGCCGGTGAGGAGCCCGGCCGCCGCTGGACCCGCCCGGTCCCGCTGGTCGACGTGCTCCGCGCCGCCGCGTCCGAGGTGGAGCAGTACGAGCGCATCGAGCTGGCCTCCGTGCCGACCACCGAAGTGGCCGGCCGGGTCGTCAACGACCTCGTGCACCTGCTCGCCGAGCTGCTGGAGAACGCCACCTCGTTCTCCTCCCCGCAGACCAAGGTCAAGGTCACCGGTCACGCGCTGCCCGACGGCCGCGTCCTGATCGAGATCCACGACACCGGCATCGGCCTCTCCCCCGAGGACCTCGCCGCGATCAACGAGCGGCTCGCCTCGCCGCCCACCGTGGACGTGTCGGTGTCCCGCCGCATGGGTCTGTTCGTGGTCGGTCGTCTTTCCCAGCGGCACGGCATCCGCATCCAGCTGCGTCCGTCCGACTCCGGTGGTACGACCGCGCTGGTCATGCTGCCCGTCGATGTCGCCCAGGGCGGCAAGAAGCCCGCTCCGGGCAGGACCGGCCCGAACGGCCCCGGTGGCCCGGGTGGCTCCGGTGGTCCGGCCGCCGCGCAGGCCGCCGCCGGTGCCGCAGCCGCACGTCGTCAGGCCCAGGCCGCCGGCGGAGCCCTCGGCGGAGGTGCACCCGGCGGTACGCCGGGTGGTGCCCTCGGTGCCGGTGCCTCCGGCGGGGGCCGGCTGGGCGCCGGTCAGGGACCGCGGGCCGCGCTGCCGGGCCGTGACGGTGGAGGATCTCCGGGTGCCCCGCGTGGACCGCAGGGTCCGGGCGCGCCCTCACAGGGCCGGCCGCCGGCCGGTGCCGGTGCCGGATTCGGTGGTGGCCAGGCTCCGGGTGCGCCGCAGGGGCTCCAGGCGGCGGGCACGGGTCAGGACCCGTTCGGTTCGGGTCAGGACGCCTTCGGTGCCGGACAGGACGCCTTCGGCGGTGCCCGTGGCGGCTCCGCCGGCCGTGAGCAGTCGCGGCCCCAGACGCCGCCTTCCGCCGGCGGCGAGAAGAGCCGCCGCGCCGGTCGCCGGCCGCAGCTGCCGCCACGCGGTGGTGCGCGTGCCGAGCTGCCGGGCGGCGCCCCGCAGCAGCGCCCCAGCTGGAGCGACGAGAACGCCCAGCCGCCGGTGCCGCGCGCCTCGCTCGACGCCCCGCGCGGACATGACGAGGACCCCTCGCAGACGTCCCGGATGCCGCGGATCGACGACCGTCAGGGCCACGACTCGACGACTCAGATGCCGGCCGTCCCGCGCAACGACGGCCGCCAGGGCCACGGCCCCGCCGACTTCCCCGGCTCGGTGTCGAACAACCCGCAGAACACGGGCCAGTTCGTCCGTCCGGACGTCTTCGGCCAGGGTGGCCAGAGCAACCCGTCGCAGACGGGCCAGTTCGCCGCTCCGCAGGGCTACGACAACGGCTCGACCGGCCGGCACTCCCTGCCCGGCCGGCAGAACCCCGAGTCCACCGGTCAGTTCGAGCGCCCCCAGGCCAACGGCGCCTACGGCAACGGTTCCGGCTTCGGCGCCCAGCAGCCCCCGGCCCCGGCGCGTCCGCAGCAGCGGCCCGCCCGCCAGGAGCCCGAGGCGCTGCCGCCCGCGACCGGCCCCGGTGACGGACGCACGCCCCTGTACGACACGCTGGAGACCAACTGGTTCCACGGCGGTCAGCAGGGCCGGCAGACGGGCTCCGACGGCTCGGCTCCGGCAGCCTCCCCGCAGCAGCCGGAGCAGCAGCCGCAGGCTCCGGCGGCGGCTCCGCAGCCGTCCTCCGCTTCGCAGCGGACCTCATCGACCGCCTGGCGCAGCTCGCCGAACGACGACCTCGTCCGGCAGGCCGAGCGCGTACGGCAGCCGGCCGCGGGCGGGGTCACCACCTCCGGCCTGCCGCGCCGGGTGCCCAGGGCGAACCTCGTCCCGGGTACGGCTCAGCAGCAACAGCACCAAGCTGGTCCGCAGGTCTCGCGTGCGCCTGACGACGTACGCGGCCGGCTGACCAATCTCCGTCGGGGTATCGCGCAAGGTCGTCAGGCCAACACCGGCCAGACGGGCAGTTTCCCGAGCCCCACTCACCAGCAGGAGCGTTAGTTGAGCCAGATGAGCCAGGCGGCACAGAATCTCAACTGGTTGATCACCAACTTCGTGGACAACACCCCGGGTGTGTCCCACACCGTCGTCGTGTCCGCCGACGGACTCCTGCTGGCACTGTCGGAGGGCTTCCCACGCGACCGTGCAGACCAGCTGGCGGCCGTCGCGTCGGGCCTGACCTCGCTGACGGCGGGCGCCTCCCGGATCTTCGAGGGCGGCAGCGTCGCTCAGACGGTCGTCGAGATGGAACGGGGGTTCCTCTTCCTCATGTCCGTCTCGGACGGCTCGTCCCTCGCCGTGCTGGCCCACCCGGAATGCGACATCGGCCTCGTCGGCTACGAGATGGCGCTGCTCGTCGATCGCGCGGGCGCGGTGCTCACGCCGGATCTGCGCGCCGAACTCCAAGGCAGTCTGCTCCACTGAACGCCCCCGGATCCACCCGTCTCACCAAATCACCGTCCGGCCGCCACAATCCCCCCACTGGCCCTCACCCCGACGGCTTGACTGACCGACTTGCTGTCCCCAGCCCGGAGGATTCATGACCCCGCCCACCGCCTCTCATGATCCGTACGCGGAGCCGTACGAGGATGAGGGCGACCAGCCGCTGGTACGTCCGTACGCGATGACCGGCGGCCGGACCCGGCCGCGCTACCAGCTGGCCATCGAGGCCCTGATCAGCACCACGGCCGACCCGGCAGCGCTCATGGGACTCCTCCCGGAGCACCAGCGCATCTGCCACCTGTGCCGTGAGGTGAAGTCGGTCGCCGAGGTCTCCGCGCTGCTGTCCATGCCCCTGGGCGTGGCCAGGATCCTGGTCGCCGACCTCGCGGAGGCCGGCCTGGTCGCCATCCACCAGCCGGGCGGCGACGAGAACAACGGCGGCGCTCCGGATGTGACGCTGCTCGAAAGGGTGCTCAGTGGACTTCGCAAGCTCTGAACCGGGCCGGGCGACCACCTCTGCCAAGATCGTGGTGGCGGGTGGCTTCGGCGTGGGCAAGACCACGTTCGTGGGCGCCGTC
This sequence comes from Streptomyces sp. M41, assembly GCF_043673425.1. Classification (NCBI taxonomy): domain Bacteria; kingdom Bacillati; phylum Actinomycetota; class Actinomycetes; order Kitasatosporales; family Streptomycetaceae; genus Streptomyces; species Streptomyces sp. M41. Next base: position 22,954 of record NZ_JBIMKE010000031.1, read on the forward strand.
TCGGAGATCAACCCGCTGCGCACGGAGGCCGTGATGACCTCCGCGAGCGCGGGCATCGATGACCTCACACACACCGGGGACAAGACCACCACCACGGTGGCCATGGACTTCGGCCGTATCACCCTGGACCAGGACCTGATCCTGTACCTGTTCGGCACGCCCGGCCAGGACCGCTTCTGGTTCATGTGGGACGACCTGGTCCGCGGCGCCATCGGCGCCGTCGTCCTGGTGGACACCCGCCGTCTCGCCGACTGCTTCCCGGCCGTCGACTACTTCGAGAACAGCGGCCTGCCCTTCGTCATCGCGCTCAACGGGTTCGACGGGCATCAGCCCTATACGCCCGACGAGGTACGCGAGGCGTTGCAGATCGGACCGGACGCGCCGATCATCACGACGGACGCCCGGCACCGGGCCGATGCCAAGAGTGCGCTGATCACGCTGGTGGAGCACGCCCTGATGGCGCGGCTGCGGTAGCGCAAATCAGCAGCGCAATACGGCAGTTGTCGTAGATGTGGCGGAGCCGGCTGTGGCCTTTGACACGGTCGGCTCCATTGTTCATAACGTTTCGGCAGAGGAATCGGGTGGTACCGCCACGCGTCGCGGTCGATCGGTGTCGCTGCGCGCACGAAGGCCCCGTCTTTTGACGGGGCTCGCTCTTTATGACCGTTTTATCTAGGGCTTACATCACGTCGAATCCTCAACTTCCACTGTTTGGAAGAGCGCAGGCAGGCGTGCTGGAATGCCTGAACTGCCCAATAGTCAAAGACGTACTCAGCAGTACTGCGTACTCGATGGCGTACTGGGCTCTGAGACACTGCGGCACAAACGTAGGTGCCGACCCCGCCGGAAGGTTGTTGGTCGAGTGAGGCGAAGCAAGAACAGTCCCGAGCCGTCGGCCCGGGGCAACTTCACCCCGCCGCCGCGCGGAGCGGCGCCCGCCCCTGTGCCCGGATCCGAACCGACTGCGGCCCCGGCGCCCAGCGGCGGCCGGTTCTCGCCGCGCAACTGGCGCGTGCCGACCCGGCTGAACGCGATCCTGCTCATACCCGTGCTGGTCGGCCTCGTCATGGGCGGCTTCCAGGTGAAGAGCTCGATCGACACCTGGCAGGAGGCCGAGGACGCGGAGAACACCGCGCGTCTGGTGCGGGCCGCGCTGACCTACGCCAACGCCGTGAACAACGAGCGTGACATCACGGCCGCCCCGCTGCTCCAGGGCAAGGGCCCGGACGACAAGACCGTCTCCGCGGCCCGCGACGCGACGGACAAGGCCGCCGACGAGTTCGACGCGGCGGCCCAGAGCATGCCGGACAAGCCGGGCCTGGAGCGCCGCCGCGACCTGTTCCGCGAGGCCGAGCCCGAACTCGCCAAGCTGCGCGCCGCCGCGTACACCACCAAGCTCAGCGGTGTGAAGACCCAGGAGGGCTACGTCAAGGTCGCCCACCCGCTGATGGAGTTCGCCAACGAGCTCGGTCTGGGCACCGGCAACATCACCAGCTACGGCCGTACCGTCTACGCGATCTCGCTGACGAAGGCGGCCCTGTCGCTGGAGCGCTCCATCGGTATGCAGCTCCTGGTCAAGCCCGGCCCCGGCGCCGGCAGCTTCGCCACCCAGCGGGTCTCCCTGTCCTCGTACGCCTACCTCGAGCGCATCGCCATCGAGGAGTACACCGCCGGTGGTACCGAGGCCGACGCGCAGAAGCTGAAGGACGCCGAGACGGACATCCGGGCGGAGGGTGCGGCCCTGGCCAAGGAGGCCGCCGCCAAGAACCCGGACTACGTGGCTCCGCCGGCCGACCCCAAGGACATGATCACGGCGCTGGTGTCGCTGCCGTCGACCGCCGAGAGCGACCGCGCCGCCCTGGCCCAGAAGGGCATCACCGCGCAGAACTGGTGGGCGGTGAACACCCTCAAGTACAACGCCTACCAGAAGATCGAGTCCGACCTGGCCGACAAGGCGGTGAACGAGGCCTCCACCATCGCCGACGACGCCAAGCAGGACGCCCTCATCACCGGTGCCGTCGTCGTGATCGCGCTGCTCGTGGCGTTCATCCTGGCCGGTGCCGTGGCCCGCCAGATGTCCCGCTCGATGCGCCAGCTGCGCAACGCCGCCTTCGGTATCGCCGAGCAGCGGCTGCCGATGCTGGTCGACCAGCTCTCGCGCACCGACCCCGGCCGCGTCGACACCCGTGTCGCGCCCATCCCGATCACCACCCGCGACGAGATCGGCGAAGTCGCCCGCGCCTTCGACCAGGTCCACCGCGAGGCCGTCCGGCTCGCCGCCGAGCAGGCCCTGCTGCGGGGCAACATCAACGCGATCTTCACCAACCTCTCGCGCCGCAACCAGTCGCTGATCGAGGGCCAGCTGACCCTGATCACCGACCTGGAGAACAACGAGGCCGACCCGGACCAGCTGGAGAACCTCTTCCGCCTGGACCACCTCGCGACCCGTATGCGCCGCAACGGCGAGAACCTCCTGGTCCTCGCCGGCGAGGAGCCCGGCCGCCGCTGGGACCAGCCGGTCCCGCTGGTGGACGTGCTGCGTGCCGCCTCCTCCGAGGTGGAGCAGTACGAGCGCATCGAGCTCTCGGGCGTCCCGGAGGCCGAGATCCACGGCCGTGCCGTGACCGACCTCGTACACCTGCTGGCCGAGCTGCTGGAGAACGCGACGACGTTCTCCTCCCCGCAGACCAAGGTCCGTGTGACCGCCACCCGTCTCCCCGACGGCCGCGTCATGATCGAGATCCACGACAAGGGCATCGGCCTCACCGCCGAGGACTTCGCGGACATCAACCACAAGCTGGCCAACCCGCCGACCGTCGACGCGGCGATATCCCAGCGCATGGGCCTGTTCGTGGTCGGCCGGCTGTCCGACCGGCACGGCATCCGGGTCCAGCTGCGCCCCTCCGGCGAGCAGGCGGGCACGACCTCGCTGGTCATGCTGCCCGACGCGATCACCCATGGTGGTGGCGGCGAGCAGCAGCCGATGCAGGACGAGTTCACCGTCTCGCAGATCATCCCGGAGCAGAACTTCCAGGGTGAGGACTTCAACAACGGTCTGCCGATGCGCACGGCGGCCGAGCTCGGCTTCGACGACAGCCGCTACACCGAGGTCCCCGACGACATCCGCGATCTCGACCCCGTCGGCCGCTCCCTGATGCGTGAGGAGCGCCGCGCGGCCCTGGAGGCGCAGGCCCACGGCCAGCAGCCCGGCCAGGAGGGCGAGGCGACCGGGTACGACGAGTTCACCGGTCAGCAGGGCTACGACGAGCGGGGCGGGTTCCCCGAGCAGCCCGGCGGTTACGACCCGCAGCCGTCGTACGAGGACCAGCGGCAGGCGCCGTACGAGGAGCGGCAGGCCGGCTACGACGAGCCTCAGCGTGCCGCCTACGAGGAGCCCCAGCGGGCGTCGTACGACGACACGTACTACGCGCCGAACGGCGGCCTCCAGCAGAACAACGACACCTTCTCGTCCGGCGGCGGCTACCCCGAGCCCTCGTATCCGGAGCCGGTCCGCGAGGAGCCCCCGGCCACCGGCGCTTCGGCCCCGGGGAGCTTCCCGGCCTTCGAGCAGCGCCGTCACCAGGACGACTGGCCGCAGCAGAACGGCTACCGCAACGGCTACCCGGACGGTTACGCTCCGGAAACGGAATCCGCGCAGGCCGATGACGGGAACGAGCGGGACCGCGTAGGCTTCGACCGTCCGGGACCGGCCCCCTCCGCCGCCCACGAGCTGACCGACGCCGGGCTCCCCCGCCGCGGTTCCCTCAACGGCACCAACGGGACCAATGGCGCACGGCCCGTGCGGCAGGAAGCCCCGGCCCCCACACCGGAGAGCAACGGCGACAGCAGCTGGCGTTCACAGAACGACGACCGCTGGCAGCAGGCCGCGCAGCTCCGGAAGCCCAAGGCAGGCGGAGTGACCTCTTCCGGCCTGCCGCGGCGGGTACCCAAGGCCAACCTGGTCGAGGGAGCCGCCGCAACCACCCCCCAGGGGGGCCCACAGGTCTCCCGCGCTCCCGAAGACGTCCGGGGCAGGCTGAGCAACCTGCGCCGGGGTGTCCAGCGGGGTCGCAGTGCGGGAAGTGAAACGAACGGCCAGGCCACTAGGAATCAGCACAGTGGTCCTGACAGCACCTACAACCAGGAGCGTTAGTGTGAGCCCGATGAGCCAGGCGGCACAGAACCTGAACTGGTTGATCACCAACTTCGTGGACAACACCCCTGGGGTGTCCCACACGGTGGTGGTCTCCGCCGACGGACTCCTTCTGGCGATGTCCGAAGGCTTTCCGCGCGACCGCGCCGATCAGCTCGCGGCCGTCGCCTCCGGTCTGACGTCTCTGACGGCAGGCGCCTCCCGCATCTTCGAGGGTGGCAGCGTGAATCAGACGGTTGTGGAGATGGAGCGGGGATTCCTGTTCATCATGTCCATCTCCGACGGATCCTCGCTCGCGGTCCTCGCACACCCGGAGGCGGACATCGGCCTCATCGGGTACGAGATGGCGCTTCTGGTCGACCGTGCCGGTACGGTCCTGACGCCGGATCTGCGTGCGGAGCTCCAAGGCAGCCTGCTCAACTAACAGACAGTCGGTGCGTTTTGGCGTCCCGGGGCCGTAAGGTTTCGGGACGCGGCTCCACAAGATGGGTGCCAGGCACAGTCGGAGGAGGAGAAAGTGGCAACACCCCCAGACGGTTCGTCATCGGGCAATTGGTCGTACGGCCCTGCCCAGGGCCGGCACGACGGTTCCCAGAACCGGTACAACTTCCCCTCCTCGCCGAGCCAGCGGCCTCCGTACGCACCGCAGGGCCCCGGGCCCTCGCCGTACGACCAGCCGTCGGCGCCGCGCATCCAGCCGGTGCAGCCGCAGCGACGCGCCCCTGAGCCGGCGCCCGCCGGGGCGTCGAACAACCCCCTGGTGCGCCCGTACGCCATGACCGGCGGCCGGACGCGCCCGCGCTACCAGCTCGCCATCGAGGCACTGGTGCACACCACCGCGCAGCCGCACCAGATGCAGGGCCAGCTGCCCGAGCATCAGCGGATCTGCAACCTCTGCCGCGAGATCAAGTCGGTGGCGGAAATCTCCGCCCTGCTCACGATCCCTCTCGGCGTGGCCAGGATCCTCGTCGCCGACTTGGCGGAGGCGGGCCTGGTCGCCATCCATCAGCCCGGCGGCGACGAGAACGCCGGCGGCCAGCCAGACGTGACACTGCTCGAAAGGGTGCTCAGTGGACTTCGCAAGCTCTAGCGGCGGTCCTTCCCGCTCCACCACCTCCGCGAAGATCGTGGTGGCGGGCGGCTTCGGCGTGGGCAAGACCACGTTCGTCGGCGCCGTCTCGGAGATCAACCCGCTGCGCACAGAGGCCGTCATGACGTCTGCTTCCGCGGGCATCGACGACCTCACCCACACCGGAGACAAGACGACCACCACGGTCGCCATGGACTTCGGCCGTATCACCCTGGACCAGGACCTGATCCTGTACCTGTTCGGTACGCCCGGCCAGGACCGCTTCTGGTTCATGTGGGACGACCTGGTCCGCGGCGCCATCGGCGCCATCGTTCTCGTCGACACCCGGAGGCTCGCCGACTGCTTCCCGGCTGTGGACTACTTCGAGAACAGCGGCCTGCCCTTCGTCATCGCCCTCAACGGCTTCGACGGCAACCAGCCGTACAACCCCGACGAGGTCCGTGAGGCGCTCCAGATCGGCCCCGACACCCCGATCATCACCACGGACGCCCGCCACCGTGCGGATGCGAAGTCGGCGCTGATCACGCTGGTCGAGCACGCTCTGATGGCACGGCTGCGGTAGCTGGACCGGACCGGACGCACTTGGTTTTCTGGCCCGCGGCCACCTCCTTCGGGAGGTGGCCGCGGGCCGTTTGTGCGACCGGGCCGGGCTTCATGGGCGGCCGCGGGTGCGTGGGGGCTGATCGCGCAGTTCCCCGCGCCCCTGAGAGTGGGACCAGTGGCCCGGTCTTCAGGGGCGCGGGGAACTGCGCGACCGGCCCACCACCACCCGCAGCCGCTCCCTGGCGGCGCCCACCGAGCTCCCGGGCGCCCCATGCAGACGGCCCCGCCCTCCCGACGGGAGAACGGGGCCGTACGAGCGTCGCGGGCGTCAGCGCCAGCTGTGCGGTGCGCGGAAGCCGGGCTCGCGCTCCAGGCGGCGCCAGCCGGCCTTTGCGCGGCCTCGGTGGGCAGGGGCGGCGTCGGCCGGCTGGGCGGCGGCGCGGGCCAGGAGGATCGCCGTGATGGCGGCGACTTCCTCGGGCTCGGCGTGGCCCTTCTCGACGCGAATGTCAGGGAGGTTCATGGGTGTCAGTCTCCGTGGACGAGGTTTCCGCGGGGGTACCGCGAAGGATCCGCTGGGTTACTGCGGGGGGTTGCCGTGCTTGCGGGACGGCAGGTCGGCGTGCTTGGTCTGGAGCATCGCCAGCGACTTGACCAGTACCTCGCGGGTCTCCGCGGGGTCGATCACGTCGTCGACCAGGCCACGCTCCGCCGCGTAATAGGGGTGCATGAGCTCGGACTTGTACTCCTTGACCATGCGGGAGCGCATGACCTCGGGTTCCTCGGCCTCGGCGATCTGCCGGCGGAAGATCACGTTGGCGGCGCCCTCGGCGCCCATCACGGCGATCTCATTGGTGGGCCAGGCATAGGTGAGGTCGGCGCCGATGGACTGGCTGTCCATGACGATGTAGGCCCCTCCGTACGCTTTGCGCAGGATCAGCGAGATCCTCGGCACGGTGGCGTTGCAGTAGGCGTACAGGAGCTTCGCACCGTGCCGGATGATGCCGCCGTGCTCCTGGTCGACACCCGGGAGGAAGCCGGGCACGTCCAGGAAGGTGATGATCGGGATGTTGAAGGCGTCACACATCTGCACGAAGCGCGCGGCCTTCTCCGACGCCTCGATGTCCAGCACACCGGCCAGCACCTGCGGCTGGTTGGCGATGATGCCCACCACCTGACCGTCGAGGCGGGCCAGGGCGCAGATGATGTTGCGGGCCCAGCGCTCGTGGACCTCGAGGTACTCGCCGTCGTCGACGATCTCCTCGATGACCTTGGCCATGTCGTACGGCCGGTTGCCGTCCGCCGGGACCAGGTCCAGCAGGACGTCGCTGTGCCGGTCGGGGGCGTCCGAGGACTCCACCCGGGGCGGGTTCTCCCGGTTGTTCTGCGGGAGGAGGGAGAGGAGGTAGCGGACCTCCGCGATGCACGTCTCCTCGTCGTCGTACGCGAAGTGGCAGACGCCGGAGGTCTCGGCGTGCACGTCGGCGCCGCCCAGCCCGTTCTGGGTGATCTCCTCACCCGTCACGGCCTTGACCACGTCCGGGCCGGTGATGAACATCTGCGAGGTCTCGCGGACCATGAAGACGAAGTCCGTCAGGGCGGGCGAGTAGGCCGCGCCGCCCGCGCAGGGGCCCAGCATCACCGAGATCTGCGGGATCACCCCGCTCGCCTTGGTGTTGCGCTGGAAGATGCCGCCGTAGCCGGCGAGAGCGGAGACGCCCTCCTGGATTCGGGCGCCCGCGCCGTCGTTGAGGGAGACCAGCGGAGCGCCGGCCGCGATGGCCATGTCCATGATCTTGTGGATCTTGGTGGCGTGGGCCTCGCCCAGCGCGCCGCCGAAGATGCGGAAGTCATGGGCGTAGACGAAGACCGTGCGGCCCTCCACCGTGCCCCAGCCGGTGATGACACCGTCGGTGTACGGCTTCTTGGCCTCCAGGCCGAAGCCCTGGGCCCGGTGCCGACGCAGCTGCTCGACCTCCCGGAAGGACCCGGGGTCCAGGAGCAGCTCGATGCGCTCCCGTGCGGTCAGCTTGCCCTTGGCGTGCTGTGCCGCGGTCGCCTTCTCGCTCGGGCCGGCCAGGGCCTGCGCACGAATCTCGTGCAGCTCGGCCGTCCGTCCGCGGGCGTCGATCGGCTCACCCGGTGCCTCATCCAAAACGGTCATGTAGTGACCTTACGAAGGACACGGAGGAAAGCGAGCCGTTGACTCCGTACAGTCTCCGGCGCGTTTTCCTGGCACCCCTGAACAGAACCATGGACGCGTGCAGCCCTTCCGACTGCTCAGAGGGCCTGTGCGTTGTGAGGACCGTACAAAGACGTCAGCCGAGAACCACCTCACATCGATGGCCGGCACATACCATCCCCGGAGTGACACGAACCCTCAGTCGGCGGCCCGTGGAGAGCACCTCGACCGAGTCGTCCGCCCGCGTCACCCGGCGTACGGGACGGTCCCAGACGATCTCCAGCGGTACCCCTGTGCGCGGCGGCTCGCTCACGCAGAGGGTAGCGGTCCGGCCCCGGCCGCGGACCAGCACACTCGCGCCGGCGGAGGCACTGAGCGGGCCGGCCGTACCCGGCTGCCAGAAGTTGGCGGCCGTCAGGCCCAGGGAGGGGACGCGGACCGCCTGGCAGCCGCTGTCGTTGGCGAGGACGGACAGCCAGCGGGCGCAGCGCGCGGCCCGTGCCGCCACCGCGCGCCGCCCGGCTCCGGGCATGAGCAGGTAGACGTACGTCGCGTCCTTCGGGTCGGTGCCGTGGTCGAGCCACAGGAGCTGCCGGCGCCTGGTGCGGCGCTCGGCCGTGCCACCGGTGTTGATGTCGGCCCAGGCGCCGGTGCGGTCCTCGCGCAGCGTCCGCAGGTCGCCGTACGGCACCACCCAGCCGCCGTGGCCCTCCAGATGCGCCCAGCCGGGTCCGCGTACGAGGGCCTGGGTGCCGCCCTCCCCCAGGTTGCGGTTGTCGACGACGGTCTCGACGGGGACGCCGTCGGCGCAGGTGATCCCGGCGCCCAGGCAGATCACCGCGTCCGCGACGCAGAACCACGACTTACGGGCTTCGAGCGTGGAGCCGAGCCCCTTGAGGTGCTGCCCGATCGCCGCGTACTCGCCGTCCGTGGTGCCGCCGACCCAGCGCGCGTCGGGCTTGGGCTCGCCCCACTCGCCGCCGGCCCGGTCGGGAAGGCGCCGGGTGGAGACGGTGGTCCCGGGGAGGCGGTACCAGTCGACGGTCGGCCAGTACCAGTCCGTGTACTGGTCGCCGTTGCCCGTCGCCCACCAGGAGAGCATTCCGGCGCCGGTGTGCCAGCCGCGCGGGTTCTCGCCGTTGCCGCACTCGTAGTGGGCGATGCGGTCGCTCGCCATGGCGATGTTCGCGACGAAACCGGGGCGGCGGTGCACGGCACGGTCCATGGCGGCGAAGAGGTGATGGCCGGTGGGTTCGGGGGCGGCCGGGACGGGGGAGGCGGCGACCGCGTGCAGGCGGGCCAGATCGGCGGTACCGAACTGACGTGCCGTCAGGATCGGGGCGACCGTGTCCCGTTCGATCCACCCCTTGATCCGGCCGTACCAGCGCTCGCGTTCCGCCGCGCTCGCTCCGCCGGCGAGCAGGGCGATGGCGGCGATGACGCCCTGGCCGTGGAAGTGATCGCCGCGCATCACCTGGCGGTCGTCGCTCTTGAGGTAACCCCGGCTGATGGCACGGCCGTTGACGCTGTCCATCATCAGTCCGTCGTGGAGGAGGGGCGCGAAGGCCCGCTCGACGCTGTCGAGGACGATCTGCTTGTTCGGGTCGGCCACCTCCCACTCGGACCCGGCGAGCAGGGCGAAGAGGCGGCCGAGGCCGTCGAGGAGGACCTGGCCGTAGGTGCCGGAGTAGGCGACCCAGGTGTGCTGGACGAACGAGCCGTCGGCGTAGAGGCCGTCGCCCTCGGTGACGTACGGGAAGACCGGGGAGAGGGCGTCGCGGGCGAGCGCGATCTTCGCGGGGGTCCGGCCGAGGATGCCGCGCAGGGCGACGCTGCGGCACAGGTCGACGCGGTTGGCGCCGGTGGAGGTGCCGGAGTAGTCGCCGAGCATCGAGTCCGGGACGAAGTGGTCGACGGCCGCGCAGGCGGCGGCGATTTGTTCTTCGGTGAGGTGGCCGTACAGGGCGGCCGTGATGTCCATCAGCAGCCGGGGGCTGCCGATCTGCCATTCCCACCAGTTGCCGTAGCGGGTGGTGGACGGGTTGTAGACGGTGGTGGAGAGATGGTCGAGGCCGCGCAGTACGTCGGCGAGGAGGGCCGGGTCGCCGGTGGAGCCCGTGCCCTGCTGGAGGTAGGCCCGGGTCATCGTCCACAGCCGGCTGTAGCTCCGGGTGATACCGGAGGGCGGATCGTACGGGTGCCCCGGCCAGAGGGAGGTGGCGGTGGGCGTCATGGTGGCCCCGAAGCCGCGGGCGAGGGTGCCGGTCTCGGCGAGACGGGTGACGTACGGCTCCGCCGCGGGGTCGTAGCCGCTGCCGAGGGCGATGTCGAGCCAGCGCAGGCGGAGGGCGTCGTAGGGGTCGAGGGCGGCTGCCGCTCGGGCAGGGGTGAGGGCTCCCTGGACCAGGGGTGCGGTGAGGGCGGCGGCGTACAGGAAGGCACGGCGCGTGAAGGTCATGCTCATGCCGATACCACGTAACGCGGTGCTACGCCACAGACACACCGTGGATGCTGTTGAACATTGAACGGAATAGAGCTACGGTAGGTCTCGTTGATGTAGTTCAAGATTCAACATTACGGATCCGGCGCACCCCCACCGGTCCGGCAGCACACGCCGATCCGGCAGCACGGCTCGGCATCACACGGATTCGACCTCACTTCGAAGGAGCACGTCATGGCGAACACCGACCTGACCGCCCTGACCGGCGACTACACGATCGACACCGCCCACTCCACCATCGGCTTCACCGTCCGCCACGCGATGGTCACCAACGTCAAGGGCAAGTTCCTCGACTTCAGCGGCTCGCTGCACCTGGACGGCGCGGATCCGGCCGCGTCCTCGGCGTCCATCGACGTCAAGATGGACAGCATCGACACCGGCTCCGCCGACCGTGACGGTCACCTCAGGAGCGCGGACTTCTTCAAGACGGACGAATTCCCGACGATGACGTTCCGCTCCACCAAGGCCGAGTCGCTCGGTGGCGACGACTTCCGCATCACCGGCGATCTGACGATCCTCGGCACGACGAAGCCGCTCACCATCGACCTCGAGTTCAACGGCGCCGCGAAGGACCCCTTCGGCAACGAGCGCGTCGGCTTCGAGGGCAAGGCGCAGATCCTGCGCTCCGAGTGGGGCCTGACCTGGAACGCGGCCCTGGAGACGGGCGGTGTCCTGGTCTCCGACAAGATCAAGCTGAACTTCGACATCTCGGCGATCAAGAACGCGTGACCCCTTCGCGCACTCAGACACGGCGCCGGTGAGCCCTCCGCTCACCGGCGCTTCGTCATGTGCGCCGCGCCGTGCGCGCCGCGTCACGCGCGCCGCGTCAACTCCCGGACGATCGCGGCGACCTGCGTCTGCCGGCCGCGGGGGGTACGGGCGCGCAGGAGGCCCAGCATGACCTGGTAGCGCTCGGTCCGGCCCAGTTTCTCGAAGGCGTCGGCGGCGCGTGGGTTCTCCATCAGTGCCGCGGTCAGCTCGTCCGGGACCTGGGCGTTGCGCTGTGACTCGTACGCCGCCTCCCACCGGCCGTCCGCCTTGGCCGCCGCCACCTCCGCGAGGCCGCCGGGGCGCATGCGGCCCTCGGCGGTCAGCTCAGCCACCCGCCGCACATTGACCATCGACCAGAGACTGCCGGGTCGCCGCGGGGTGATCCGCTGGAGGTAGGACGAGGCGTCCAGGCCCTTGCGCTGCCCGGTGATCCAGCCGTGGCACAGGGCCACGTCGTTGACCTCGGCGGCGGTGACGGAGGGGACGCCGGAGCCCTTCTTGGCGAGCTCGACCCAGAGGCCGGGGTGCGGTGCCGGGTGCGCGGTCAGCCATGCGTCGAGAGCGGCGGCCGACTCGAAGGCGAGGGGTGCTGTTCCGTCGGAGGGGGTCATACGGGCACGTTAGGCGAGGTACAGGTCAGATTCTGTCCTATTTCCATCGCCCTGCCCGAGGGGTCTTCCTCTGGGGGTGGCTGGAATTGGCCCCTTGTCCGAACACGCACTGGCTTCTCATAATCCAGCAACAGAATTGACCGGCGCATGTCACGACGAGAGGACATCGCTCCTCTCACTCCCCCTTGTGTGGCATGCCCCTGACATCACAGCGCTCTCACGTTCGTATGTCCAACCCCCCACGGAAGGCATCACGTTGAAGAAGCTACTCACCGCGCTCAAGAGATGCGCGGTCCTCGGCGCAGCCGCTCTCGCGATCGCCAGCCTTCAGCCCGTCTCGGCCGCGCAGGCCGCCGACTCGCGCGTCGTCGGCGGAACGCGTGCCTCGCAGGGCGAGTTCCCGTTCATGGTCCGGCTCTCCATGGGCTGTGGCGGCGCGCTCTACACGCAGCAGATCGTGCTCACCGCCGCGCACTGCGTGGGCTCGACCGGCCCCAACACCGGCATCACCGCCACCGCCGGTGTCGTGGACCTCCAGTCCACCAGCGGCCGGGTGCAGGTCCGTTCCACGTACGTGTACCGGGCCCCCGGCTACAACGGCACCGGCAAGGACTGGGCGCTCATCAAGCTGGCCCGGCCCATCAACCTGCCGACGCTGAAGATCGCCACCACCGCGCAGTACAACACCGGCACCTTCACCGTCGCCGGCTGGGGCGCGAACCGCGAGGGCGGGGCCCAGCAGCGCTACATGCTCAAGGCCACCGTGCCGTTCGTCAGCGACGCCCAGTGCCGTTCCTACAGCGGCTACGGCGGCCTCGTCGCGAACGAGGAGATCTGCGCCGGCTTCCCGTCGGGCGGGGTCGACACCTGCCAGGGCGACTCCGGCGGCCCGATGTTCCGCCGGGACGCGAACAACGCCTGGATCCAGGTCGGCATCGTCAGCTGGGGCATAGGCTGCGCCCGGCCGAACGCGCCGGGCGTCTACACCGAGGTCTCGACCTTCGCCTCGCAGATCGCGTCGGCGGCGTCCTCGCTGTGACCGCGGGTCCTGTGTGATCGCACGGTCCTCATGACCTACGGTCGCCGCGACCTGCCAGTACGGCCGACGGGCCCGGCGTCCACGGACGCCGGGCCCGTTCCGTTTCGTCCCTTCCGGTGAGGTCAGGTCCGGGTTCGCCGGTGGCGGGGGGTCAGAATCCGCCGCCCCCGTCGAAACCTCCACCGCCGAACCCGCCGTCGCCGAACCCGCCGTCGAAGGCACCGCCGTCGAAGTCCGCGCCGGAGACGTCGCCGCCCTCGTAGCCGCCGCCCTCATAGCCGTAGCCCGCGCCGTAGTCGGCCGCGTAGGCGGGGGTCGCCATCATGCTGCCCAGCATCGTGCCGATGAGGAGGCCGGGGAGGATGCCGCCGCCGAAGTAGCCGCCGGCCCAGGGGCCGTAGGCGGGGCCGGCGTCCCAGTACGGGCGACGGCCGTCCTCGGTGTCCACCTCGCGGACCACGGGGTCGCGGCCCTCGGCCAGCCGGGTGCGGTCGGCCGCGCAGACCGGGACCTCACGTGCCGTACCGGCGGGCGGGGTCCATGTCTCGTCTGCCACCGCCGGGCCGTGGCGAGGGTCGAAGAAGCACGGCGGCCGGCGTTCGGGCAGGGGCCGGTGGTCCCGGCGGGCGGCCAGCTCGGTGAGGGAGAAGCGGCCGTCCGCCAGGGCTTGGGTGACCGCCTTGACGTCCTCCGGCCGGCGCGCCCCGTCCATCAGCCGTTTCGCCTGGTCGTAAGCGTCCAGGGCATGCTCGTAGTCCGCGCGCATCGCGTCGTCGGCGCCGCGCTCGGCCGGGTGGAAGTCCAGACAGTCCAGTTCCTCGCCGAAGGCCGTGATGTCCTCGTCGACGACGACCCTCAGCTTCTCCAGTGCCGCCCGCTGCTCCTCCTCGTGGCGGCGCCGGTTGCGCCGGACCAGCGCGTACGCGGTAGCGCCGCCGGCTGCCAGCACCGCGCCGGCGGCGATCAGGCCGCTGATGTCCACGGTCTCGCCGGCGCCGCCGTCGCGCCAGCCGCTGGGTGCGCTGCCGTTCACGTCGCGCAGCGCCGCGTCCACGAAGTCGTTCAGCTGGGCCTTGGGGTCACCGGCGCTCTGCACCGAGGTGACCAGGTTGTCCACCGCTCGCGGAGGCAGCACGACCGGGTCGGCCGCGGCGTCGAAGCGGTCTCCGACGCGGACGGCGTACAGGCCCGTGACACCGGTTTCCGTGCGGAGGTTGCGCAGGAGGTTCTCGGTCGGCTGGTCGGCGGGGAGGACGGCCACGAAGACGGGCCGGTCGGCATCCCTGATCTTGTCGGCGAGTGCTTCGGCGTCCGCGGACGCCAGCTGGTCCGAGGCGGCGGGATCCACGTAGACGGGATCCTCCCGCAGCGCCTCGGCGACCGGTGTCAGGTCCGTGGCCGCATGTGCGCCGGGCGCGCCGGCCGTGAACACCGCCGCGGCGGCGATGACCGGCACGATCAGCGAGCGCATGAGACCCCGGAAGAGCGGAGTCCTCATACTTCGACGCTACCTGATGGACCGCGCAAAGGAGCCGGTGGCGTGGTCACGATTCCACGCCGGCATCCTCAGCCCCGCACTCCCCCTCCGTCGCGCTGCGGTGTCCGCGGGCGTAGTGGATCAGGCGTACGGCTCGCCGATGCCCAGCAGGTTGCCCTCGCTGTCGTGGAACCAGGCGGCGCGCTCCCCGCTGAAGCCCTTGCTGGGGTAGTGCCCCTCGATCTCAGCGATGCCGTTCGTCGTGCGCAGGCCCGGCACGTCGACCTCCTCGAACTCGACGCCGCGCCGCCTGAGTTCCGCCACGGCCGCGTCCACGTCCTCGATCTGCCAGCCCATCTGGGTGAAGGTGCCGGGGGACGCTCCCGTCGACTGGAACAGGGCGAACTCCGTGCCGCCGCACCGGTACAGCAGTCCACCCGGCCGCTCGTCGGCGGGCTCCAGACCCAGCTTCTCGGAGTAGAAGCGCCGCGCCCGCTCCAGATCCCGGGCGGGCAGGCGGGTCGCGACCTGCCCCCGGGTGAACAGGTTCCCCACGTCGTACGTGTCCATGGCCCCACTGTGCCGTCGGAGACGCGCCCGGGCGTGGCGGCGGGGTCCGTTCGGCCTACTCGGCCGGGGTCACACCGGCCCGCAGCAGCCCGTACGTGTACGCGTCCTCCAGGGCCTGCCACGACGCGGCGATGACGTTCTCGGCGACGCCGACCGTGGACCACTCCCCCGCCCCGTCGGACGTGGAGATCAGGACGCGGGTGGTGGACTGGGTGCCGTGCACGCCCTCCAGGATGCGGACCTTGTAGTCGACCAGGTCGAGCTTGGCGAGCTGCGGGTAGATCTTCTCCAGGGCGACCCGGAGCGCTCGGTCGAGGGCGTTGACCGGGCCGTTGCCCTCGGCGGTGGCGACGATGCGCTCGCTCTTGGCCCACAGCTTGACGGTGGCCTCGTTGGCGTGGCTGCCGTCGGGGCGGTCTTCGACGATCGCCCGCCAGGACTCGACCTGGAAGTACTTCAGCGGCTTGCCCTCGGCCTCGGCGCGCAGCAGGAGTTCGAAGCTGGCGTCGGCGGCCTCGTACGTGTAGCCCTGGAGCTCGCGCTCCTTGACCCGCTCGACGACCCGGCCGATCAGCTCGCGGTCGCCGCCGAGGTCGATGCCGAGCTCCTTGCCCTTGAGCTCGACCGAGGCGCGTCCGGCCATGTCGGAGACCAGCATGCGCATGGTGTTGCCGACCTGCTCGGGGTCGATGTGCTGGTAGAGGTCGGGGTCGATCTTGATCGCGGAGGCATGCAGTCCGGCCTTGTGCGCGAAGGCGGAGACGCCGACGTACGGCTGGTGTGTGGACGGGGTGAGGTTGACGACCTCGGCGATGGCATGCGAGATGCGGGTCATCTCCCGCAGGCGCCCCTCGGGGAGGACCTTCTTGCCGTACTTCAGCTCCAGGGCCGCCACCACCGGGAAGAGGTTGGCGTTGCCGACGCGCTCGCCGTAGCCGTTGGCCGTGCACTGGACGTGGGTGGCGCCCGCGTCGACGGCGGCGAGGGAGTTGGCGACCGCGCAGCCGGTGTCGTCCTGGGCGTGGATGCCGAGCCGGGCGCCGGTGTCGGCGATGACCGTGGAGACGACCGCCTGGACCTGGGCGGGGAGCATACCGCCGTTGGTGTCGCAGAGGATCACGACGTCGGCGCCTGCTTCGGAGGCGGTGCGCACGACGGACTTCGCGTATTCGGGGTTGGCGCGGTAGCCGTCGAAGAAGTGCTCGCAGTCGACGAAGACCCGGCGGCCCTGCTCGCGCAGGTAGGACACCGTGTCGCGGACCATCTCCAGGTTCTCGTCCAGGGTGGTGCGCAGCGCGAGCTCGACATGCCGGTCGTGGGACTTCGCGACCAGGGTGATCACCGGGGCGCCGGACTCGAGGAGCGCGGCGACCTGCGGGTCCGCGGACGCCTTGCCGCCGGCGCGGCGGGTGGCGCCGAAGGCGACCAGCTGGGCGTGCTTGAAGTCGATCTCCCGCTGGGCGCGGGCGAAGAACTCGGTGTCGCGCGGGTTGGCGCCGGGCCAGCCGCCCTCGATGAAGCCCACGCCGAACTCGTCCAGGTGACGGGCGATGGCCAGCTTGTCGGCGACCGTGAGATTGATGCCCTCCCGCTGGGCGCCGTCGCGCAGGGTGGTGTCGAAGACGTGGAACGAGTCGTCGAGCTCGCTGGTTGACGTCATGGTCGTAAGGCTCCTGTATTGGATCTCGGTCTACCGGAATGACCGGCTCCACCGCCCCCACCTATGGTCCCTCACGCTCTCCGCCCGGCTGCGGGTGGGCCGGGAAACAGAAAAACCTCTCGCGGGTGCGAGAGGTCTGCGCGCGGGTCGAGGACGACGGTGTCCACCCGTACCTGGTCGTACGTGGTGGTCACTGCGGACCGGCGCGCCTGCTGCCAATAATCATGGCGAACGAGAGCACGGGGGCAGTCTGGCACAAGTCGCCCCCGTGCTCACCGTCCGTCTCAGGATGCGAACAGTGTGCTGATCACCGCCGGTGATGTGCGAAGCCGTCGCTCACACCGTTGGTGTCGCCGGCGACGAGCTGGGACGAGGCGCTGCTGAGGGCGAGGCGCTTCGCCCCCGCGCTCACCGACGCGAGCGAGACCGACGCGTCCGTCACCGGCCCGCCGGCCACGGACTCGCTGACCAGGCGGGTGCCGCCGGTGCGCAGGTCGCGGAGGTAGATGTTGGCCGGGCCGAACGTGCCGTCGGGCAGCCGCGGGGTGGCCTCGTAGCCCACGTACCGGCCGTCGTCGCTGATCACGGGCCGGTCCGGCATGCTCTCGCCGTCGGGGCCGGCGTCCACCCGCCGGGTGGTGTCGGTGCGCAGGTCGCGGACGTAGATGTCGGAGGCGTCCGGGCCGCCGCCGGGCACCAGGTCCTCGTCCCAGTTCTGGAAGGCGACGGTGCGGCCGTCCGCGGAGAGGGTGGCGGGCAGCGCGTGGCGGGGCGCCGGGGAGCCGTCCGCCTTGACGTTGACCCGTTCCTCGGCGCCGGTGCGGCGGTCGTGCACCCAGGTGACCCCGTTGGGGCTGCGCGGGACGAGCTGGGTGTACAGCACGTACCGGCCGTCGGCGCTCACATCCTGCAAAAGCGCCGGGTTGGTGGGGCGGTCCGCGTTGGTGATCCGCTCCGTGCGGCCGGTGCGCAGGTCGTGGACGTACACGGCGCCGAAGAGGTCCGCGGCGCCCTGCTCCATCCGGTCGGCCTTGGCGTTGAAGGTGATGTAGCGGGCGTTCGCCGACATGGCCGCGCCGGCCGCGTAGGCCGAGCCCCCGTCGAAGGCGACGCTGATCCGCCTGGTCGTGCCGGTGCGCCTGTCGTGCAGATAGATGTCGTCGGCTCCCGCGTCCGCCGGCGGGGTGTCCCAGGCGACCAGGTTCCTCGCGTTGGAGCGGAACAGGACGTACCGCCCGTCGGCGCTGATGCCCTGCACGGACGACCTCTGGTCGGCCTGGGTGCCGTCGGAGGCGACGCTGACCCGCTCGACGTAGCCCGTGCGCAGGTCGCGCACGAAGACGTCCGACACCTGGTTGGTGTCGCCGGCCACGAGGCCGGTCGCGTCCGACATGAACGCCGCGAAGCGGCCGTCGGCGCTGAATTCCGGCGCGTACGAGTCGCCGTTGCCCTGCTCCCCCGTCGCCGAGAGGGTGACCCGCTCGACGGACGGGACACGGGGCGCTGCGCTCGCCGGTGTGGCGGTCAGTACCGCCGTGGTGGCGGCCAGGGCGACGGTGCAGGCGAGCGCTCGAACTCGCTTGATGCGGTGCATGGTTGTTGTTCCCCCGTGATCGGTCGCGGCTGTTGCTGAACCGAGGCAAACGCACCACGCGCCCCATGGTCAATCCGCCATATTGCGTACAACCCGGGCCTGGGCTCAGGAGTCCGCGAGGAGGCTGTCGTCCAGGAACTCCCTTACGTGGCGCAGGATTTGTGCCCGGTCGGTGCCGCGCAGCCCGATCGCCACATGGATCGAGAAGCCGTCGAGGAGGGCCCGCAGCCGGGCGGCGAAACGGTCCGGGTCCACGGTCCGGAACTCCCCCCGGGACACACCCTCCGCGACCAGCGCCACCAGGTCCCGGTGCCAGGCGCCCTCGATGGCGGCCTGGCGTTCGCGGGCGGCGTCGTCGGCGTTCTGCGAGCGGTTCCAGACCTCCAGCCACAGGGTCCAGTGCGGATCACGATGGCCGTCGGGGACGTACAGGTCGACATAGGCGTCGAGCCGTTCCCGGGCGGAGGCGGTGCGGGTCAGCAGCCGGCCGCGCTCGGCGCCGAGCCGCCCCTCGCTCCACTCCAGGGTGCACAGCAGCAGCTCGTCCTTGGAGTGGAAGTAGTAGAGGAGATGGCCGCTGCTCATCCCGACCGCACGGCCGAGCGCCGCCATGGTCAGCTTCTCCAGTCCGCGCTCGGCGATCATCTCCATGGCGGCGGCGAGCACCTCGTCGCGGGGCGGCGCCTGCCTGCGCCCACCGGCCATCTGCGGCTCCTTCTCCGCAGCCGAACCCGATCCGGAGGGCGTTCCCCTAGACCTTCGGCTGCTGTTGCGTGATGCAGTGGATGCCTCCACCGCCCGCGAAGATCGTACGGGCGTCCACGAGGGTCACCGTCCGCTCGGGGAACAGCCGCCGGAAGATGCCGGCCGCGAGCTCGTCGCGCGGGTCGTCGAAGCCGCACAGGACGACGCCGCCGTTGCAGAGGTAGTGGTTGATGTAGGAGTAGTCGGCCCAGTGGCCGTCGGCCTCCAGGACGGTCGGGGCGGGGACCTCCACCACCTCCAGGCGGCGCCCTCGCGCGTCCGTCTGTGACCGCAGCAGGCCGACGGTCTCCCGGGTCACCTCGTGGTCGGGGTGCGCCGGGTCCGGCTGCACATGGGCCACGACGACGCCGGGGCGGGCGAAGGCAGCCACGATGTCGACATGGCCGAGGGTGCCGAAGCCGTAGGGAGGATAGTCACCGGTGAGGCCGCGGGGCAGCCAGATCGCCTTGCGGGTGCCGAGCATGGCGTGGACCTCGGCCTCCACCTCCTGCCGCGTCCAGTGCGGGTTGCGCTCCGGCCCGAGCTGGACCGTCTCGGTCAGCAGGACCGTGCCCTCGCCGTCCACATGGATCGCGCCGCCCTCGTTGACGAGCCGTGAGGCGTACGTCCTGCTCGCGCCGGCGAGGTCGGAGACGTAGGCGCCGATCTTCGCGTCGTGCTCCCAGCGGGCCCAGTCCTGGGCGCCCCAGCCGTTGAACGTCCAGTCGACGGCGGCGAGTTCACCGGCGCCGTCGGTGAGGAAGGTGGGTCCGATGTCCCGCATCCAGGCGTCGTCGAGGTCCCGCTCGACCGTCTCGACGCCTTCGCCGAGCAGGGCGCGGGCCTCGGCCGACTGGCCGGGTCCGCACACCACCGTCACCGGCTCGAAGCGCCGCACGGCACGGGCGACGGACGCCCAGGCGATCCGCGCGGCGGCCAGGTCCTCCGGGTCGTCGAAGGTCGGGTTGGGTCCCGGCCAGGCCATCCAGGTGCGTTCGTGCGGGGTCCACTCGGCGGGCATGCGGAAGCCGTCGGCAGCTGCGGACATGAGAGTTCCTTAGAGGAAGTAGAGGCGGTTGAGGGAGACGGACTCGGCCGGCTCGGAGCGCAAAGGCTCGCCGTCGAGGGTGACCAGGCCGGTGCGCTGGTCGACGTCCACGGCTCCGGTACGGGAGTTCAGGCGCAGGTCGGCGGGTCCGATGCCGCGTGTGCCGCGTACGGCGACCCTGCGCCGGCGCGTCGGCATCGAGTCGTTGCCCTGGTCGACGGCGGTCTGCGCCACGAAGGCCACCGAGATCTCGGCCGGCGTGGCACCGTGGGCCCCGAACTGCGGCCCGAGAACCAGGGGTTCGCAGGTGTCGGTCGCGGCATTGGGGTCGCCGACCACGCCGTACGCGGGGAATCCGGCCTTGAGCACCAGTTGCGGCTTGGCGCCGAAGTACTCCGGCCGCCACAGCACGATGTCGGCGAGCTTGCCGACCTCCAGCGAGCCGACCTCGTGGGCGAGGCCGTGGGCGATGGCCGGGTTGATGGTCAGCTTGGCCATGTAGCGCAGGACGCGCTCGTTGTCGTGGTCGTCGTCGGGGGCGCCGAACTCGGCCTTCATCTTCCCGGCCATCGCGAAGGTACGGCGGACGGTCTCACCGGCCCGGCCCATGCCCTGCGCGTCGGACGAGGTGATGCCGATCGCGCCCAGGTCGTGCAGCACGTCCTCGGCGCCCATGGTCCCGGCCCGGATGCGGTCGCGGGCCATGGCGGCGTCGCCGGGCAGGTCGGTCTTGAGGTCGTGGACGGACACGATCATGCCGTAGTGCTCGGCGACCGCGTCCCGGCCGAAGGGCAGGGTGGGGTTGGTGGAGGAGCCGATGACGTTCGGGACGCCGGCCATCTTCAGCACGTTCGGCACGTGTCCGCCGCCGCAGCCCTCGATGTGGAAGGCGTGGATGGTGCGGCCTTCCAGGACCTTCAGGGTGTCCTCGACGGACAGGCATTCGTTCAGACCGTCGCTGTGCAGGGCCACTTGGACGTCGTGTTCCTCGGCGACCCGCAGGGCGGTGTCCAGCGCCCGGGTGTGGGCGCCCATGTCCTCGTGCACCTTGAAGCCGCAGGCGCCGCCCTCCTCCAGGGCCTCGACCAGGGGCGCGTCGTGGGAGGACGAACCCCGGCCCAGGAAGCCGATGTTGACCGGCCAGGCGTCGAAGGCGCTGAACGCGTGCCCGAGCGCCCAGGGCGAGTTGACGCCGACGCCCCACACCGGCCCGAACTCCTGGCCGATGATCGTGGTGACACCGGAGGCGAGCGAGGCCTCCATGACCCGCGGCGACAGCAGATGGACATGGGTGTCGACGGCCCCGGCGGTGGCGATCAGTCCCTCGCCGGAGACGATCGAGGTGCCCGTGCCGACGACGACGTCGACCCCGTCGAGGGTGTCGGGGTTCCCGGCCCGACCGACCGAGCAGATCCGGCCCTCCCGGATCCCGATGGAGACCTTCCGGATCCCGAGCGCCGCGTCGATCACCACCACATTGCTGATGACGACGTCACAGGTCTCCCGGACGGCGGCGGCCTTGAGATGCAGCCCGTCCCGGGCGGTCTTGCCGAACCCGGCGAGGAACTCGTCGCCGGGGCGCTGGGAGTCGGCCTCGACGCGGATGGTCAGCCCGCAGTCGCCGAGCCGGACGCGGTCGCCGGCCCGTGGGCCGTGGGTGGCGGCGTACTCGTACGGGGTGAGGCGGCGCGCCTCGGCGGGGTGGCCTCCTGGGCGGCTCATCGCTGGACCTCCTGGTCGGTTGTTTCCGGTACGCCGAGGTAGCCGCAGGCGGCGGCGCGGCGCAGTGCCTCTTCGCGGGCGCCGGGTGCGTCCAGCGGCCCGTCGACGAGCCCCGCGAATCCGATCGCGATCCGGTCGCCCCCGATCGGCACCAGCCCGACCTCGACGCTCTCCCCCGGCCCGAAGCGCACGGAGGATCCGGCGGGCACGGCCAGCCGCATGCCGTAGGCCCGCTCCCGGCAGAAGTCGAGCCGGGGGTTGGCCTCGAAGAAGTGGAAGTGGGAGGTGACGGAGACCGGCACGGTGGCGGTGTTGGTGACCGTCAGCCGCAGGGCCGCCTCGGGCTCGGCGTCCTCCGGTCCCGGCAGCAGGGCACCCGGGGCGCGGTCGCCGAGGGTGGCGGCGATGCCGATCGGGTCGCCTACGACCGCGAGGCGTGAGCCGTCGTCGAAGACGGCCTCGACATGTACCTCGGTGACGACGTCGGCGACGCCCGGCAGCACGTCGTCCGGGCCGAGCACGGACTGGGCGCGCTCGATGGCCTCGGCCAGCCGGACGCCGTCACGGGCCGCCTCGCACACGGTGTCCGCGATCAGCGCGGTGGCCTCCGGGACATTGAGCCGCAGACCGCGGGCGCGGCGGGCGCGGGCCAGCTCGGCGGCTGAGAAGAGCAGCAGCCGGTCACGTTCCGTGGGAGTCAGTCTCATGTGGCGGGCACCTCCTTGCATCGCTCAGATTAGAGCATCACTCTAAACATTAAATCCGTAGAACCGAAGTGTTGACTCAGCGCAATCGATCCCACAGATTGAACGTCGCTCTAACTCTGCCGGCCGATCGAAGGAGACCTGCCATGCCGATGGAACAGCGCGGAGTCGACACCATCCCCGACGAGGAACGCACCAGCGGGCCCCGGGATCTCGTCTCGATCCTGCTGGGCTCGAATCTCTGCCTCGGGGTGATCGTCTTCGGCTGGCTGCCGCCGTCGTTCGGCCTGGGATGGTGGGCATCGGTCGGCTCGATCGTGGTGGGCACCCTGGTCGGCACGGCCCTCACCGCCCCACTGGCCCTGATCTCCCTGCGCACGGCCACCAACCTGTCCACGTCCTCCGGCGCCCAGTTCGGGGTCCGGGGGCGGCTGGTCGGCTCGGTCGTCGGCCTGCTGCTGGCCCTCGGCTACTCCGCGCTGACGATCTGGATCGGCGGCGATGTGATGGTGAGCGTCCTGGGCCGCCTGTTCGGCACCCCGGCGAACGACCTGTCGTACGGCGTCGTCTACGCGCTCCTCGCCGCCGCGACCGTCGCCGCAGCGGTGTACGGCTATCGCGTACTGCTCGCCCTGTCCCGGGTGCTCGCGATCGGCATGACGGCCCTGCTCGTCCTCGGCGTGATCGCCTACGCCCCGCACTTCACGACCGGCGCGCTGCCCGAGGCGGGCGGCCTCCTGCTGGGCGGCTTCTGGCCGACCTGGCTGCTGGCCACGGTCGCGGCGGGGCTGTCCGGACCGATCGCCTTCATCACCCTGCTCGGCGACTACACCCGCTACATCTCCCCGGCCCGCCACTCCTCCCGCCGGGTCCTGCACGCGACCTGGCTCGGTCTGACCCTGGGCCTGCTGGTCCCGCAGCTCTTCGGCACCTTCACGGCGTACGCGGCCCGCGCGGCCCTCGACTACGCCGGACCGCTCGTCTCCGCGTCCCCCACCTGGTTCCTGATCCCGCTGCTGCTGGCCGCCTCCGCGGGCTCGGTCGGCAACGCGGGGCTCATGCTCTACTCCATGGGCCTCGACCTGGACGCCATCCTGCCCCGGGCCGCCCGCACGACGGCGACCTACGCGGTCGCGGTCCTCGCCACGGTGTGCGTCTTCGCCGGCCACTACGCCTCCAGCGCCCAGGACGCCATGACGTCCTTCGTGCTGCTGCTGACGGCGATCGGCACCCCGTGGGCGGTCATCACCCTGATCGGCTTCGCCCGCTGTCGCGGGGAGTACGACGCTGAGGCCCTCCAGGTCTTCAACCGCCGGGCGCGGGGCGGGATCTACTGGTACCGGTCCGGCTGGAACATCCCGGCGACCGTGTCCTGGGTCCTCGGCGCCACGGTCGGCCTGCTCGCCGTCTCCGTGCCGTCGTACGAGGGGCCGCTGCTCGGCGTGACCGGCGGGGTGGACTGCAGCTTCCTGCTGTCGGGGCTGGCGGGGGGCGTGGCGTACGTGCTGCTGACGCGCGGTGACCGCGCCCCGGCACGCGAAAGGGCCGCCGCGGACACGGAGTCCGGGGCGGCCCTGCCGGTCACGGCCGAGAGCTAGGACCTGTCGGTCCGGACCATCCCGGCGTCGCCTGGCCCGGCACCCACATCGGGCCGGCGTCTTGGCCCTAACCCAGCCTGTGCATCCAGCCGTGCTTGTCCTCGGTCTTGCCGCGCTGGATGTCGAGGAGGGCCTGGCGGAGCTTCAGGGTGACCTCGCCGGGCTCGCCGTCGCCCTGGTCCCACTGGGCGCCCGTGCGCTTCACGGTGCCGACCGGGGTGATGACGGCCGCGGTGCCGCAGGCGAAGACCTCGGTGAGGGTGCCGTTCTCCGAGTCGCGCTGCCACTGGTCGACGGAGATCCGGCCCTCCTCGGACTCGTAGCCGAGGTCACGGGCGACGGCCAGCAGGGAGTCACGGGTGACGCCCTCCAGGATCGAGCCGGTCAGCGACGGAGTGATGATCTTGTCGCCGTACACGAAGTACAGGTTCATGCCGCCGAGTTCCTCGACCCACTTGCGCTCCACCGCGTCCAGGTAGCAGACCTGGGCGCAGCCCTCGGCGGCGGCCTCGGCCTGGGCGAGCAGGGAGGCGGCGTAGTTGCCGCCCGTCTTCGCGTCGCCCATGCCGCCGGGCACGGCGCGGACGTGGTCCTCGGAGACCCAGATGGACACCGGCTTGACGCCGCCCGGGAAGTACGCGCCGGCCGGGGAGGCGATGACGATGAACAGGTACTCGCTGGCGGGCTTCACGCCCAGGCCGACCTCGGTCGCGAACATGAACGGCCGCAGGTAGAGGGACTCCTCGCCGCCGTGCGCCGGCACCCACGCCTCGTCCTGCCGCACCAGTGCGTCGCATGCCTCGATGAACGTCTCGACCGGCAGCTCGGGCATGCCGAGCCGACGGGCGGAGGACTGGAAGCGCTGGGCGTTCTTCTCCGGACGGAACGTGGCGACGGACCCGTCGGGCTGACGGTAGGCCTTCAGGCCCTCGAAGATCTCCTGCGCGTAGTGCAGGACCATCGTGGCGGGGTCGAGGGAGAGCGGCGCGTACGGCACGAGCTGGCCGTCGTGCCAGCCGCGGCCCTCGGTCCACTTGATCGTCACCATGTGGTCGGTGAAGTGGCGGCCGAACCCGGGGTTGGCCAGTATCGCCTCGCGGTCCGCGGCGGCGAGCGGGCTGGCGGACGGCTTGAGCTCGATCGTGGGCGTCGTCATGAGTAGATGTCCTTCACCGGTTGCGTTGTGGCGGGCCGCGATCACGCCAGTACTGCCTGTCGCCAGTGCTAGGACGTCCGAGCATTCCTTCTTACCGCGGCTCCGCGTTCGATTATCGCAAGCGGGTGCCGTGGAAGAAATCGGCCTGTTCGACGTGATCGGCGCGAAATCGCGATCCAGGGGTTGATGGTGTCACCCGGCGGCGGACATGGGGAAGCCGCCGGGTGCGAAGTGACCCGACGGCTTCGAAGGTTGTTCGAGTGCGCGACGGGCGTCAGCCGGCTACTCGTACGGCCAGCGCGTCGCCGATCTCCGACGTGCTGCGGGCGGGCTTGCCGGTGCGCTCCGCGAGGTCGGCGGAGACGGCCTCGTCGATGCGGGCGGCCTCGGCCTCGTAGCCGAGGTGGCGCAGCAGCAGGGCGACGGACAGGACCGTGGCGCTCGGGTCGGCCTTGCCCTGGCCGGCGATGTCCGGGGCCGAGCCGTGGACCGGCTCGAACATGGACGGGAACTCTCCGGACGGGTTGATGTTGCCGGAGGCCGCGACGCCGATGCCGCCGGAGACGGCCGCGGCGAGGTCGGTGATGATGTCGCCGAAGAGGTTGTCGGTGACGATCACGTCGAAGCGCTCGGGCTGGGTGACCAGGTAGATGGTCGCCGCGTCGACGTGCATGTACTCGGTGGTGACCTCGGGGAACTCCTCGGCCACCTTGTTGAAGACGTTGGTCCACAGGTGACCGGCGAAGGTCAGCACGTTGTTCTTGTGGATCAGCGCCAGCTTCTTGCGCGGCCGGGCCTGCGCGCGGGCGAAGGCGTCACGGACCACTCGCTCGACGCCGAAGGCCGTGTTCACGGAGACCTCGGTGGCGACCTCGTGCTCGGTGCCCTTGCGGATGGTGCCGCCGTTGCCGGTGTAGGGGCCCTCG
Source organism: Streptomyces sp. M41 (assembly GCF_043673425.1). NCBI lineage: Bacteria > Bacillati > Actinomycetota > Actinomycetes > Kitasatosporales > Streptomycetaceae > Streptomyces > Streptomyces sp. M41. The sequence continues at coordinate 49,042 of NZ_JBIMKE010000031.1, forward strand.
GTGCCTTCGCGGACCACGACGAAGTCGATGCTCGGCTCGCCGGCGAGCGGAGTGGCCACGCCCGGCAGGAGCTTCGACGGGCGCAGGTTGACGTGGTGGTCGAAGGCGAAGCGGAGCTTGAGCAGGAAGCCGCGCTCCAGGACGCCGGAGGGCACGCTCGGGTCGCCGATCGCGCCGAGCAGGATCGCGTCGTGCTTCTTCAGGGCGTCGAGGTCGGCGTCGGTGAGGGTCTCACCGGAGGCGTGGTAGCGCCGGGCGCCGAAGTCGTACTCCTTGGTCTCCAGCTTCACATCCTGCGGGAGGACGGCGGAGAGGACCTTGAGGCCTTCGGCCACGACTTCCTGCCCGATGCCGTCACCGGGGATCACTGCGAGATTGATGCTGCGAGACATGTCGGCACCCTACTCCTCGTCCCATGGAATGACATGCCATGTCCGCGATGCGGACAGCCGGACGGGGGACGGCGCTCGGGCGTCGGCCGGCGTTCACCCGTACGCAGGGCGGGCGTTGGTCTGCGCTGGGAACTTCCCTTTCATGGACCTCCCCGACTTCGGCATCCCCCCGCAGCTCGCCCGCCGGATGAGCATGGCGGAACAGCACGAGTACCTGCGGACGAAACTGACCCGGCGTCGCACGCTGGTGACGGCGGGCGCGGTCGCGGGCGGGCTGCTGACCGGCTGCTCCGGTCCGGGGCCGGGCATGGCATCGCCCACCTCCTCGGCGTCCGCGTCCGTGTCCGCGTCCAGGGTGCCGGGCTCGGCCGTCACGCCCTTCGGCCGCCATCTCGCCTTCGGCGCCGACCCGAAGACACAGATGCGGATCTCCTGGCAGGTGCCGGCGGCGGTGCGGGGGCCGTTCGTCCGGATCGGTCTGCGCCCCGACGAGCTGAGCCGCGGCATCGAGGCCGAGGTCCGCGCCCTGCACACCCCCGAACTGCGGGGCGTCCGCGCGGCGCTCGAGCAGTACTACGTGCATGCCGCCCTGGACACCCTGCGCCCCGGCACGACGTACTACTACGGCGTGGGTCATGAGGGCTTCGACCCGGCCTCCCCGCGACACCGCTCGACCATCGCCTCGTTCCGGACCGCCCCCGCCACACCGGAGACCTTCACCTTCACGGCCTTCGGCGACCAGGGCGTCGGCGAGGCCGCGGCCGGCAACGAACACGTGCTGCTGCGCCGTGACCCGGCGTTCCATCTGCACGCCGGCGACATCTGCTACGCGAACGTCAAGGGCCTGGGCAAGGAGTCGGACGCCTACGACCCCGGGTTCTGGGACCTGTACCTCAAGCAGACCGAGTCGGTGGCCAGGTCGGTGCCGTGGATGGTGACGACCGGCAACCACGACATGGAGGCCTGGTACTCGCCGGAGGGCTACGGCGGTCAGCTCGCCCGCTGGTCCCTGCCGGACAGCGGCTTCGACGCCCGGTCGACGCCGGGCGCGTACTCCTTCGTCTACGGCAACGTCGGCTTCGTGGCGCTGGACGCGAACGACGTGTCGTACGAGATCCCCGCCAACCGGGGCCACACGGACGGCCGGCAGACGAAGTGGCTGGACGAGCGGCTCGGGGAGCTGAGGGCGGCGCGGGACGTCGACTTCGTCGTCGTCTACTTCCACCACTGCGCATACTCGACGTCCACGCACGCCTCCGACGGCGGGGTGCGGGCCGAGTGGGTCCCGCTGTTCGCGCGGCACCAGGTGGACCTGGTGATCAACGGGCACAACCATGTCTACGAGCGGACGGACGCCGTCAAGAACGGCGAGGTCGGCAGGCAGGTGCCGATCGGCGCCGCCACCGACCCGACCCGGGACGGCATCGTCTACGTCACCGCGGGCGGGGGCGGCAAGGAGCTGTACGGCTTCCCCGCGGGCGTGGAGGAGAGCTACGAGGGCCATGTGACCGAGCGGGAGTCGGTCGACACCTTCAAGTGGACCAGGTCGCGCGACACCAGGCCGGAGAGCGTGCAGTGGTCGCGGGTGCGCTACCGGGGCTTCTCCTTCCTCTCCGTGCAGGCGGAGAGCGGCGCGAAGCCCCGGCTCAAGGTGTCCGCGCTGGCGCAGAGCGGGGAGCGCATCGACCACTTCGAGGTGCGGCGGGGCGGCTGACCGGCCTGCGGTCGGCGCCTACGCGGCCTGGTGGCCGGTGGATCCGCCGTTGTCCCTGCGGTCGAGGGCGCGCTGCAGCGCGGCGGCGGCGTTCTTTCGGTCGGACTCGCTCGTGCGGGAGAGGTGACGGACTCGACGGCGGGCGGTCGTCTCGGCCATGGGAAATCGACTCCTTCGAAACCCGGGAGTGACACAAGGGGGATACGAGACGCCGGGTGGGCGGGGAGCGGGGGCCGCAGGGGTTGCCTGCACGGGGCCCGGCTCACGACCGCCATTCGCTTGATCGAGCGAGACGTTCGGCTTCTACAAAGCTAAGGGAGGACAGCGCATCTGTCTCCACAATTACTCGGACTTCCTACTATCTGAGACGGCCGACCGGGTCACACCCCCATGACCTGCGCATTTGCCATCGGTCCGGTCAGAGCACGTCCCCGTCCCGCCAGTCGAAGAGCAGCTCGAATCCGGGGTCGAGCGCACCGGCCAGGGCGGGCCGCACAAAGGTCGTGCCCTCCTCGTCCGGCAGATGCACGACGCCCTGCGGCCCCAGCGCACAGACCCGCCCCCGCCACACCTCCCAGCCACGGGCGGCGTACAGCGCGGCCCCCTCGTCGCTCGCGGACAGCATCCCCGCGTCGTACGCCCGGTCGACCACCCGCTCCAGCTCCGCCATCACCAGGCCGCCGAGCCCCCTGCGGCGCGCGTCCCGCCGTACGGCGACCGCCTCGACGTACCCGACCCGCAGCCACCGGTCCCGGTGCCGCACCCGCCGCATCACCACCGCCCCGTGCGCGACGAGCCGCCCGGCGTCGTCGTGCACCAGGGCGTGCATGCCGCCGAGCCCGTGCTCGAAGTCCTCGTCGGAGAAGTCACCCTCGAAGGCGTCGTCCAACAGGGCGCGGATCGCGCTCAGTTCGGCGGGAGCGAGGTCGGCGGTGTGCGCGGTGCGCGGGGTGCCCGTGGTGGCGTCGGTGGTCATCCCGCCAGTATTCGGCATCGCCCACTCGGCTGATCCTCCGCGCCGCCCGGGAGACGGGGTCACGTCGAGGGGAACGGTGAGGTCATGAACGACACGTCGAAAGTGTTCCTGGAGGGCGGCCCCGAGGACCTGCCTGAGCGGATCGTCGGGGCCCCCTCCCCCGGTCCGGATGTGAAGATCAAGCTCCGCGGTGGATACGAGCACTTCAGGCCGACCACGCGCCGGGAGAACACCGAGCAGGGCGCGCTGCCGGTCTACGAGTGGTGGGAGCGCACGGAGATCGCCGAGTAGCGAACTCCGCGCACGGCGAAGGGCCGGGTCCGTCAAGACCCGGCCCTTCGCGTCGAGTTGGCGTGTCAGCCCATGTGCGGGTACGCGTAGTCGGTCGGCGGGACCAGCGTCTCCTTGATGGCGCGGGTCAGCGTCCAGCGCATCAGGTTCTGCGGGGCGCCGGCCTTGTCGTTGGTGCCGGAGGCGCGGCCACCGCCGAAGGGCTGCTGGCCGACGACGGCACCGGTCGACTTGTCGTTGATGTAGAAGTTGCCGGCGGCGTAGCGCAGCTTGTCCATGGTGTACGCCGCGGCGGCACGGTCGGCGGAGATGACCGAGCCGGTCAGCGCGTAGGCGGACACCGACTCCATCTGCTCCAGCATCTCGTCGTACTTGTCGTCCTCGTAGACGTGCACGGCGAGGAACGGACCGAAGTACTCGGTGGTGAACACCTCGTTCTCCGGGTCGGAGCACTCGACGACGGTCGGGCGCACGAAGTAGCCGACCGAGTCGTCGTAGGAGCCGCCCGCGACGATCGTGCAGGTCGGGTCGGACTTGGCGCGGTCGATGGCGGCCTTGTTCTTGGCGAAGGCGCGCTCGTCGATGACGGCGCCGATGAAGTTCGACAGGTCGGTGACGTCACCCATGGTGATGTAGTCGACCTCGGCGGCGAACTCCTCCTTGAAGCCGGAGTTCCAGATCGACGCCGGGATGTAGGCCCGGGAGGTCGCCGAGCACTTCTGGCCCTGGAACTCGAAGGCACCGCGGGTCAGCGCGGTCTTCAGCACCGCCTTGTCGGCGCTCGGGTGGGCGACGACGAAGTCCTTGCCGCCGGTCTCGCCGACGATGCGCGGGTAGGAGCGGTACTTCTCGATGTTGTTGCCGACCGTCTTCCACAGGTACTGGAAGGTCTTGGTCGAGCCGGTGAAGTGGATGCCGGCGAGATCGCGGTGCTCCAGGGCGACCTTGGAGACCTCGATTCCGTCACCGGTGACGAGGTTGATGACGCCCTTGGGCAGACCGGCCTCCTCCAGGAGCTGCATCAGCAGCACGGCGGCGTGGGTCTGCGTCGGGGACGGCTTCCAGACGACGACATTGCCCATCAGGGCCGGCGCGGTGGGCAGGTTGCCCGCGATCGCCGTGAAGTTGAAGGGCGTGATCGCGTAGACGAAGCCCTCCAGCGGGCGGTGGTCGAGGCGGTTCCACACGCCGGGGGAGTTCGCCGGGGGCTGCTCGGCGAGCAGGTCACGGGCGTACTTGACGTTGAAGCGCCAGAAGTCGACGAGCTCGCAGGGCGTGTCGATCTCGGCCTGCTGGGCGGTCTTGGACTGGCCGAGCATGGTGGAGGCGGCCAGCGTCTCGCGCCACGGTCCGGCCAGCAGCTCGGCGGCGCGCAGGATGATCGCCGCGCGGTCGTCGAAGGACATCGCACGCCAGGCGGGCGCGGCGGCGAGGGCCGCGTCGATGGCGTCCTGGGCGTCCTGCTGGGTGGCGTTGCCATAGGTGCCGATGCGGGCCTTGTGGTTGTGCGGCTGCACGACATCCACACGCTCGCCGCCGCCGAACCGCTTCTCGCCGCCGATGGTGCAGGGCAGGTCGATCGGGTTCTCGGCCAGCTCCTTGAGCTTGACCTCCAGCCGGGCGCGCTCGGGTGAGCCGGGGGCGTAGCCGTGCACCGGCTCATTGACGGGGGTGGGGACCTGGGTCACAGCGTCCATGTGTTCCGTAACTCCTTACTGAGCGGTGTGTTTTCGAGCCGTTGTGTCGGGGCTCAGCCCTTGCTGACCATGGAGCGCAGGCTGCGCCCACCCGGGGGCCAACCCCCGGACCCCCGGCAGAAAGACCTGTGTGCGTGCGTCATTCCTCAACCTCGGGTGAGCATGCTGCGGGCGAAGAACCGCAGGTTGGCGGGCTTCTCCGCGAGGCGCCGCATGAAGTAGCCGTACCAGTCGGTGCCGTAGGCCGTGTAGACGCGCATGCGGTGGCCCTCTGCGGCGAGACGCAGGTGCTCGTCGCTGCGGATGCCGTACAGCATCTGGAACTCGTACTCGTCGAGCTTGCGCCCGGCGCGCCGGGCGAGCTCCTGGGCGATGGTGATCAGGCGCGGGTCGTGGGAACCGATCATCGGATACCCGGCACCCTCCATGAGAATCCCGAGGACCCGGACGTATGCCTTGTCGATCTCGTGTTTCTGCTGGTAGGCGACCTCGGCGGGCTCCTTGTAGGCGCCCTTCACCAGGCGCACCCGGCTGCCGTTCGCGGCGAGGCGGCGGGCGTCGGCCTCGGTGCGGAAGAGATAGGCCTGGATGACGCAGCCGGTCTGCGGGAAGTCTTTGCGCAGCTCGTCGTGGATGGCGAACATCGAGTCGAGGGTGGTGTGGTCCTCCGCGTCCAGGGTGACCGTCGTACCGATGGCCGCGGCGGCCTCGACGACGGGCCGGACATTGGCGAGGGCGAGCTCGTGGCCGCCGTCCAGCGCCTGTCCGAACATGGAGAGCTTGACGGACATCTCGACGCGCTCGCCGAGCTCGAGGTCCTTGATGCGGTCGACGAGCCGCAGATAGGCGTCCCGGGCGGCGGTGGCCTGCTCGGGGCGGGTGATGTCCTCGCCGACGACGTCCATCGTCAGCTCCAGGCCCTTGCCGGTGAGCTCTTCGATGATCGGCACGATGTCGTCGACGGTCTCACCGGGGATGAACCGGTCGACGACCTGCTTCGTCACCGGGGCCGCCGAGATCAGGCGTCGCATCCGGTCGCTGCGCGACGCGGCGAGAATCACGGGACCCAGCACGGGGCACCTCCACAAAACACAGCCGAATGACGGCCGATACCCCGATCAGTGATGTTCCGGGGACGGCACGGAGAACCACCGTGAAACCTAAGGATCCCTCCGAACGGCGGCCATCGACACCTGTCACGCATCCGTGCCGCAGATCTCAGACAGATGTATGAAGGCCCCGGGCACATGCGGGAGAATGCCCGAGTGACGTCGGAATACAAGGGTGACTACCAAGAGCTGGTCGACGAGATCTCGGAGCTGCTGGGCGTTCCCGCCACGCTGGAGAACCGGGACTTCGAGCTGATCGCCTTCGGCGCGTACGACAGCGAGGGCGAGCTCGACGCGTCGGCTCTGGACCCCGTGCGCACCCGCTCGATCCTGACCCGTCGCTCCACCTCGGCGGTGCGCAGATGGTTCGAGGGTTTCGGCATCACCCGGGCGAGCGGGCCGGTCCGCATCCCGCCGACTCCGGAGGCGGGGGTGTACCGCGGACGTATCTGCCTGCCGGTACGCCACAAGAGTGTCGTGCTGGGCTACGTCTGGCTCCTCGACGACGATCCGGGCCCGACCGACCAGCAGCTGTCGGCGGCGATGACGGTGACCCAGCGCATCGGTGCGCTGCTGGCGGACGAGGCGCAGCACGGGGCGGATCTGAGCCGGGAGCTACGGGCCGTACTGAGCGCCGAGACCGGCTGGCAGGGCGACATGGCGGTGGCCGAGCTGCGCACGGCCCTGGGCGCCCGGGCCGACGGTGTCCACACGGTCGTCTGCGTGGCCCCCTGGCCCTCCGCCGACCCCGACGACGCCCCGTCGGTGCGTACGGTGCCGCACGCCACCGCGCTGTGCACGCTGCCGTGGGGAGCGGCCGGGCAGAGCCTCGCGGTGCTGGTACGGCTGCGCTCCTCCGAGGTCCGGACGGCGGCGCTGGCGGCGGCGACCCGGTTGCTGAAGGACGGCAAGGACGGCCCCGCCGAGCTGGCGCCCCGTCCGGCCGCACCGGGCCGGGCACAGCCGCCGGCGGGCGGGCGGGCCCAGGTCGCGGCCGGTGTCGGCGAACCTCGCCCCGGGCTCGCCGAGCTGGGGGCCGTCTGGCAGGAGGCGGCGGCGGCGGCGCGCGCGGCGCTGGCGGAACCGCGGTTCGGGCCGGTGGCCGAGTGGTCGCGCATCGGGCCGTACCGTCTGCTGGCCTCGCTCGCGCCGGAGCGGCTGCGCGACCCCTCGGGCGCCCCGCTCCTCTCCCCCGCCCACCATGAGCTCGCCCGCACCGCCGAGGTCTACCTGGACTGCGCGGGCCAGGCCGGCCGCACCGCCGCCGAGCTGGGCATCCACCGCCAGACCCTGTACTACCGCCTCTCCCGCGTCGAGCAGCTCACAGGGCTGGACCTGGACGACGGGGAGGACCGGCTGCTGCTGCACATGGTGTTGAAGGGGGCGCGGCTCTAGGCAGGTGCGACTGGTGCGACTGGTGCGGCCTCGGAGCGTGCGTGCTCTTCAGCGCCCCTGGATGCCCCCTTGATGCCCTTCAACGACCCTTGATGCCCTCGACGACCTTCAGCAGCCCCTGCGCCATCCGGTCTGCCTCGGGGGCGGACTTCGGGTCGAAGGTCCACTGCGCCATGAGGCCCATCATCAGGGTCAGATAGAAGTAGCCGAGGGTGTCCACGGTCTCCTCGGTCACGTCCTCCTCACGTCCGCCATGGAAGAGCGTGACGATGCCGCGCGCCGCCTCGCGCTGGGCCCGCGCCAGATGTTCCCGCACCTCGGGCAGCTGATCGCCCAGAGCTACGATCTCCATGCTGAGCCGCCACATCGAGCCCGGCTCCCGCATGGTGCCGATGATGTTCGACCACACCTGAGTGAACCGCTCGACCGACCCGGGCTCCCCGCCGAACTCGCCGCCACCCTCGAAGGCGTCGGACATCCCCTCCACCATCTCCACGTACGCCTGCGCGAGCAGCGCGTCCTTCGAGCCGTAGTGGTAACCGATCGACGCCAGGTTGGTCCCCGACTCCTTGACGATGTCCCGCGCGGTCGTACGCACGAACCCCTTCGCCAGCAGGCAGCGCTTGGCGCCTTCGAGCAGATCCTCACGGTGTCCCATGCCCTCAGCCTAGCTCCGATCCATACATGCGTCCCAGACCTACGTACGTCTTATGCGACCGTCCTACACCTTCGTCCTACACAAGCGTCCTACACAAGCGTCCTACACAAGCGTCCTACACAAGCGTCCTACACAAGCGTCCTACACAAGCGTCCTACACGAACGTTCTAGACAAGCGTTTAATACGCGCGTACATTCACGCTCATGACACCGAATCCGACGAGCCCTTCGGCCAACACCCGGGCCGGCCGCCGTGAATGGACCGCTCTGGGCGTGCTGATGCTGCCGCTGCTGCTGGTCTCCATGGACGTCTCCGTCCTCTACTTCGCGGTCCCGGCGATCAGCGCGGACCTGGAGCCGAGCGGCACCCAGCAGCTGTGGATCTTCGACATCTACGGCTTCGTTCTGGCGGGCCTGCTCATGACGATGGGCGCCCTCGGCGACCGTGTGGGCCGCCGTCGGCTCCTGCTGATGGGCGCCGCCGCCTTCGGAGCCGCCTCGCTGGTGGCGGCGTACGCGAACAGCGCCGAGACACTGATCGCGGCGCGCGCGGTCCTCGGCATCGGCGGAGCGACCCTGATGCCGTCGACCATGGCGCTGGTCCGGACGATGTTCACCGACCCGAAGCAGCGCGCGGCGGCGATCGGCCTGTGGTCCGGGGTGATGACGGCCGGCATCGCGCTCGGCTCGGTGATGAGCGGGCTGCTCGTCGAGCACTTCTGGTGGGGCTCGGTCTTCCTGGTCAACCTGCCCGCGATGGCGCTCCTGCTGATCCTCGGCCCGCTGCTGCTCCCCGAGTCGAAGAGCCCCACCCGCGGCCGCTTCGATTGGCTGAGCGTCCCGCTCTCCATGGCGGCTGTCCTCCCCGTGATCTACGGCCTGAAGGAGATCGCGACACAGGGCTGGAACGTGCGGTACGTGGTCTCGGTGACGACCGGCCTGCTCTTCGCCGCCCTGTTCGTCCACCGCCAGCGCACGGCGGCCTCCCCGCTGATCTCGCCGGAGCTGTTCCGGGCCCGCGGCTTCAGCCCGGCCGTCGTCCTGAACCTCGTCGCCGCCTTCGGCATGATGGGCTCGGCGTACTTCACCACCCAGTACATCCAGTCGGTCCTGGACAACAGCCCGCTCCAGGCAGCGCTGTGGAGCCTGCTGCCCACGCTGCCCATCGCGGTCGCGGCCCCCGTCAGCGCACACCTGGTGCAGCGAGGCGTCCCCCGGGCCCATGTCGTCGGCGGGGGTTTCGCGGTCGCTGCGGGCGGCTACGTGATGCTGGCCCTGACCGGCACGGACTCGCTCTGGCTGCTGCTGGCCGCCTGCGCCGTCCTGGCCTGCGGGGTCGTGGCCGTCATGTCCCAGCTGGCGGACCTGGCACTGAGCAGCGCGCCGGTGGAGAAGGCGGGCGCCGCTTCGTCCCTGCTGGAGACCGGCACCGAGTTCGGCGGCGCGCTGAGCATGGCGTTCCTCGGCTCGATCGGTGCGGCGATCTACCGCCACGAGATCCCGGCGTCGGCCCCGGACGCGGCCCGCGAGACGCTGGGCGGAGCGCTGGCGGTCGCCGACCGGGTGCCGGGTCTGGCAACGCTCGCCCGTGAGGCGTTCACCAGCGGGATGCAGGGCGCGGCGATCACGGGCGCGGTACTGCTGGCGGGGGCGGCAGTCCTGGCCGCGGTCGGGCTGCGCCGGGTCGAACTCCAGGAGCGCGCATGCCAAACGCCGGACGAGCCGAGTCACCTCAGCCCGTCCGGCGTTTGAGGACGAGGCCCGTTCGGGGCCGATGCGGGGATCTGGGGGCGGCAGCCCCCAGTCACGGCAACCTCAGGCCAGGTTCACCGCACGAGCCGACGTGGCCCCGATCTCCTCGGCAACCTCGGTCAACACCGCGGAGGGGACCGTGTCGTCGACGGTCAGCACGGCCAGTGCCTCGCCGCCCACCGCCGCACGGGCGACCTGCATGCCGGCGATGTTGATGCCGGCCTCGCCGACGATACGGCCGACGGTGCCGACGACGCCCGGACGGTCCTCGTACTTGAGGACGACCATGTGGTCGGCGAGCGCGAGGTCCACGTCGTAGTCGCCGACCGCCACGATCTTCTGGAGGTGCTTGGGTCCGGCCAGGGTGCCGGAGACCGACACCTCCTCGCCGCCCGCGAGCGTGCCGCGCACGGTGACGACGTTGCGGTGGTCGGCGGACTCCGAGCTGGTGGTCAGCCGCACCTCGACGCCGCGCTCCTGCGCGAACAGCGGGGCGTTGACGTACGACACCGTCTCGTCGACGACGTCCTCGAAGACACCCTTGAGGGCGCTGAGCTCCAGCACCTTCACATCGTGCTGGGTGATCTCGCCGTACACCTCGACGTCGAGGCGGACCGCGACCTCACCGGCGAGCGCCGTGAAGATCCGGCCGAGGTGCTCGGCGAGCGGCAGGCCCGGCTTGACGTCCTCGGCGATGACGCCGCCCTGGACGTTCACCGCGTCCGGGACCAGCTCGCCGGCGAGGGCGAGGCGGACCGAGCGGGCGACGGCGATACCGGCCTTCTCCTGCGCCTCGTCGGTGGAGGCACCGAGGTGCGGGGTGGCGACGACCTGGTCGAACTCGAAGAGCGGGGAGTCCGTGCAGGGCTCCTTCGCGTAGACGTCGAGGCCGGCGCCGGCGACGCGGCCCTCCTTGAGGGCGGAGTACAGCGCCTCCTCGTCGACGATGCCGCCGCGCGCGGCGTTGACGATCCGCACGCTCGGCTTGACCTTGCGCAGCGCCTCGTCGCCGATCAGGCCGACGGTCTCGGGCGTCTTGGGCAGGTGGACGGTGATGAAGTCGGAGACCTCGAGCAGCTCGTCCAGCGACAGCACCTTGACGCCCATCTGGGCGGCGCGGGCGGGCTGGATGTAGGGGTCGTAGGCGACGACCTTCATGCCGAAGGCGGACATGCGCTGGGCGACCAGGGCGCCGATCCGGCCGAGGCCGACGACACCGAGGGTCTTCTCGGCGAGTTCCACGCCCGTGTACTTGCTGCGCTTCCACTCGCCGTTCTTCAGCGCGGCGTTGGCCTGCGGGATGTTGCGGGCGGTGGCGAGGAGGAGACCGCAGGCCAGCTCGGCGGCGGTCACGATGTTGGAGGTGGGGGCGTTGACGACCATCACGCCGGCCTTGGTGGCGGCGGAGACGTCGACGTTGTCCAGGCCGACGCCGGCCCGGGCGACGACCTTCAGCTTGTTCGCGGCGGCGATCGCCTCGGCGTCGACCTTGGTGGCGGAACGGATCAGGATCGCGTCCACGTCGGCGATGGCGGGCAGCAGCTCGCCCCGGTCCGCTCCGTTGCAGTGCCGGATCTCGAAGTCCGGCCCCAGGGCGTCCACGGTGGCGGGCGAAAGCTCTTCAGCGATGAGTACGACGGGTTTCGAGCTCACGTGAGTCCTCACAAGTCCAATGCATGCGGACGGCCGTCCCGACGGCCGCAGGCGGTGGAGGGGAGCGGCGCCGGGGAATCTCCGGTGCGCTCCCGGGTCGTTCGGTGCGTGCGTACCGGGCGGCGCGGGGGTGTGCCGGAAATTTCTCGGTGTCGCTTAGCCGCGTGGAAGACGCACGACGCTGTGGGCCTGACGCGTATGTAGTACGGCAGTGTAGTGCCGTGGCGGAGGCAGTCTCACGCCTCTGCGGAAGGATCACTCGTCCGTGGTTGGACGAGGTGGACAACGGGGCCGGAGCGTGCGCTCCGGCCCCGTCGGGCGAGGCTTACGCCTCCTCGTTCACCCAGCTCATGAGCTTGCGCAGCTCCTTGCCGGTGGTCTCCAGCAGGTGCTCGGAGTCCTGCTTCTTGTATTCGTTGTACTTCTTCAGACCGCCGTGGTACTCGTCCATCCAGGCCTGTGCGAAGGTGCCGTCCTGGATCTCGGCGAGGACCTTCTTCATCTCGGCCTTGGTGGCGTCGGTGATGATCCGCGGGCCGGTGACGTAGTCGCCCCACTCGGCGGTCTCGGAGATCGACCAGCGCATCTTCTCCAGGCCGCCCTCGTACATGAGGTCCACGATCAGCTTCAGCTCGTGCAGGCACTCGAAGTACGCGATCTCCGGCTGGTAGCCGGCCTCGGTCAGCGTCTCGAAACCGGCCTTGACCAGCGCGGCCGTACCACCGCAGAGGACGGCCTGCTCACCGAACAGGTCGGTCTCGGTCTCCTCGGTGAAGGTCGTCTTGATGACGCCGGCGCGGGTGCCGCCGATGCCCTTGGCGTACGACAGGGCCAGCGCGAAGCCGTTGCCGGTGGCGTCCTGCTCGACGGCGGCGATGCAGGGAACGCCGCGACCCTCCTCGTACTGACGGCGCACCAGGTGGCCCGGGCCCTTGGGGGCGACCATGCAGACGTCCACGCCGGCCGGGGGCTTGATGAAGCCGTAGCGGATGTTCAGGCCGTGACCGAAGAACAGGGCGTCGCCGTCGTTCAGGTTCGGGGCGATGTGCTCCTCGTAGACCTGGGCCTGGATGGGGTCCGGGACCAGGATCATGATGACGTCGGCCTCGGCGGCGGCCTGCGACGGGGTCACCACGCGCAGGCCCTGCTCCTCGGCCTTGGCCTTGGACTTGGAGCCCTCGTGCAGACCGACGCGCACGTCGACACCCGAGTCACGGAGCGACAGCGCGTGGGCGTGGCCCTGGCTGCCGTAACCGATGACCGCGACCTTGCGGCCCTGGATGATGGACAGGTCGGCGTCGGCGTCGTAGAACAGCTCGGCCACTTTGGGTTCTCTCCTTGAGTGCAGGTGTTGCGTCCCACCGTATGACGGCGGGGGTGAGGGAGGTCTCGGGGTCTCGGTATACGGGCGGCCGGTTTCCCCCGGCCGCCCGAAAGCGGTCCTACGCCGAACGGTCGAGAGCGCGCAGCGACCGGTCCGTGATGGAACGCGCGCCGCGGCCGATCGCGATCGTGCCGGACTGGACGAGTTCCTTGATGCCGAAGGGCTCCAGCATCTTCAGCATGGCCTCCAGCTTGTCGCTGGAGCCGGTGGCCTCGATGGTCACGGCCTCCGGGGAGACGTCGACGGTCTTGGCGCGGAACAGCTGGACGATCTCGATGATCTGGGAGCGGGTCTCGTTGTCGGCGCGCACCTTCACCAGAACGAGTTCGCGCTGAACGGCCGAACCGGGCTCGAGCTCGACGATCTTCAGCACGTTGACCAGCTTGTTGAGCTGCTTGGTCACCTGCTCCAGCGGAAGGTCGTCGACGCTCACCACGATGGTGATGCGGGAGATGTCGGGGTGCTCGGTGACGCCGACCGCGAGCGAGTCGATGTTGAAGCCTCGGCGGGAGAACAGGGCGGCGATCCGGGCGAGGATGCCCGGCGTGTTCTCCACCAGGACGGAGAGCGTGTGCTTGGACATGATCTTTTACGTCTCTCTCGCTCAGTCGTCTTCGTTGTCGCCGAAGTCGGGGCGGACGTCCCGGGCGGCCATGATCTCGTCGTTGGAGGTGCCGGCGGCGACCATCGGCCACACCATGGCGTCCTCGTGGACGATGAAGTCGATGACGACCGGGCGGTCGTTGATGGAGTTCGCCTCTTCGATGGCCTTGTCGAGGTCCTCGGGCCGCTCGCAGCGGATGGCGTAGCAGCCCATGGCCTCCGACAGCTTCACGAAGTCGGGGACGCGGGTGCCGGCGCTCGGCTGCTTGCCGTCCGCCTCCGGGCCGGAGTGCAGCACGGTGTTGGAGTAGCGCTGGTTGTAGAAGAGGGTCTGCCACTGGCGGACCATCCCGAGGGCGCCGTTGTTGATGATGGCGACCTTGATCGGGATGTTGTTCAGGGCGCAGGTGGTGAGCTCCTGATTGGTCATCTGGAAGCAGCCGTCGCCGTCGATCGCCCAGACCGCCTTGTCCGGGGCGCCGGCCTTGGCACCCATCGCGGCCGGCACGGCGTAGCCCATGGTCCCGGCGCCGCCGGAGTTCAGCCAGGTCGCCGGCTTCTCGTACTGGATGAAGTGCGCGGCCCACATCTGGTGCTGGCCGACGCCCGCCGCGAAGACCGTGCCCTCGGGGGCGAGCCGGCCGATGCGCTCGATGACCTGCTGCGGGGACAGGGAGCCGTCCTCGGGCTGGTCGTAGCCGAGCGGGTAGGTGTCGCGCCAGCGGCTGAGGTCCTTCCACCACGCGCTGTAGTCGCCCTGATGACCCTCGGCGTGCTCCTTCTGGACGGCCTGGACCAGGTCGGCGATGACCTCGCGGGCGTCACCGACGATCGGCACGTCGGCGGCGCGGTTCTTGCCGATCTCGGCCGGGTCGATGTCGGCGTGGACGATCTTGGCGTACGGGGCGAAGCTGTCCAGCTTGCCGGTGACGCGGTCGTCGAAGCGGGCTCCGAGGGCGACGATCAGGTCGGCCTTCTGCAGCGCGGTGACGGCGGTGACCGCACCGTGCATGCCCGGCATTCCCACGTGCAGCGGGTGGCTGTCGGGGAATGCGCCGAGCGCCATCAGGGTGGTGGTGACGGGCGCTCCGGTGAGTTCCGCGAGGACCTTCAGCTCGGCGGTGGCGCCGGCCTTGATCACGCCGCCGCCGACGTAGAGGACGGGACGCTTCGCGGCGGTGATGAGCTTGGCCGCCTCGCGGATCTGCTTGGCGTGCGGCTTGGTGACGGGCCGGTAGCCGGGCAGGTCCATGGTGGGCGGCCAGGAGAAGGTGGTCTTCGCCTGGAGGGCGTCCTTGGCGATGTCGACCAGGACCGGGCCGGGGCGGCCGGTGGAGGCGATGTGGAACGCCTGCGCGATCACCCGCGGGATGTCCTCGGCCTTGGTGACCAGGAAGTTGTGCTTGGTGATCGGCATGGTGATGCCGACGATGTCCGCCTCCTGGAAGGCGTCCGTGCCGATCGCCTTGGAGGCGACCTGGCCGGTGATCGCCACCAGCGGCACCGAGTCCATGTGGGCGTCGGCGATCGGCGTCACCAGGTTGGTGGCGCCCGGCCCCGAGGTCGCCATGCAGACGCCGACCCTGCCGGTGGCCTGCGCGTAACCGGTGGCGGCGTGGCCGGCGCCCTGCTCGTGACGGACCAGGACGTGGCGCACCTTGGTGGAGTCCATCAGCGGGTCGTACGCCGGAAGGATCGCACCGCCGGGAATGCCGAATACCGTGTCGGCGCCGACCTCCTCGAGCGAACGGATGAGGGACTGCGCACCCGTGACGTGCTCGGGGGCGGACTGGTGTCCTCCGGATCGGGGCCGCGGCTGCGGGTGAGCCCCGGTGGCCTGCTCGGTCATCGGCATTCTCTTCTCGATGCTGAGGGTTTTTGCGAAGTTTGGGCGGAGTTTCGATGCTGCATGACAGGTGCCTGTGCAACAAAAAACCCCTCGTGCCATAAGGCAAGCGAGGGGAGCGCGCCGGGTGTGGAAACTGGGAGTTCCGGTTCTGTCCGGACGTCACCAGCTTCAGCCGACGCGCTTTCCAAGTACGAGAATTCGGGTGCGCATGGCACAGACCCTCCCCCCGGCGCACACCCACTGTCAAGTAGGTGGGACGGGAGTCTCATTATGTGAGCGGAGGGCGCTCCCGCCTCCCAGGACGGCGGGCACACCACTGGTGTACACCCCCGTGCCCCGTTCCATGGGCTCTCTCGCGCCACCCACGAAGGCCGGCTCCGCCGGACCGTGCGGCACCGGATAGTGGCCGGAACTGAGCGCCCGGCGCAGCCGGTACTCGTCCAGCGGACCGGAGAACGCCATGCCCTGGCCGTGCGTGCACCCCATCGAGCGCAGCGCCACGACCTGTTCCGGAAGGTCCACGCCATCGGCGACGGACTGGAGGCCGAGGTCGCCGGCGATCCGCAGCAGCCCGCCGGTGATCTTGTGCAGCCGGGCGGACTCGACGACTCCGTCGACCAGGCCGCGGTCGAGTTTGAGCACGTCCACCGGGAGCCTGCGCAGGGCCGTGATCGCCGCGTAGCCGCTGCCGAAGCCGTCCAGGGCGATCCGCACCCCGAGCCTGCGCAGACCGCTCAGACGGCGCTCCAGCTCGTCCAGGGAGATCCTGGGGTCCAGGTCGGACAGCTCGATGACCAGCGATCCGGACGGCAGCCCGTGCCGGGTCAGCAGCGCCTCGATCGAGCCGAGCGGCATCGACCGGTCCAGCAGCCGGCGCGCGCCCATGCGTACGGCGACGGGCACGGCGAGGCCGGTCGCGGTGCGCTCGGCGGCCTGTTCCACGGCCTCCTCCAGCATCCAGCGGCCCAGCTCGGCGGTCTTGTCGCTGTCCTCGGCCACCCGCAGGAACTCGGCGGGCGTGAACAGCACCCCTTGCGAGGAGCGCCAGCGCGCCTGCGCGGCGACCGATGTGATCCGGCCGTCCTGCAAGGACACCACCGGCTGGTGCAGCAGTGCGAACTCGCCGTCGTGCAGTGCCGCCCGCAGCCGCGTGGCCAGCTCCGCCTTGCGTACGACGTCCTGCTGCATCTGCGGCTTGTAGAGCTCGACGCGGCCCTTGCCGCCCGCCTTGGCGCGGTACATGGCCAGGTCGGCATTGCGCAGCAGCTCCCCCGCGCCGAGGCCCGGCTCGGCGAAGGCGACGCCGATGGAGGCGTTGACCCGGACATCGTTGCCGTCGATGAGGTACGGCTGTGACAGCGTCACCCTGAGGCGGTCGGCGAGCTCCAGGATGTGGCGTTCACGGGCGGTGCGGTCTCGGGTGGTGTCCCCGACGATCAGGGCCGCGAATTCGTCGCCGCCCAGCCGGGACGCGGTGTCGCCCTTTCGGACGGCGTCCTGGAGTCTGCGGGCGGCCTGGACGAGCAGTTCGTCCCCGGCCTGGTGCCCGATGGTGTCGTTGACGCCCTTGAAGCCGTCGAGGTCGATGAACAGCACGGCCGTGTTGCGCAGGGCGATGCCGCGGTCGGTGGCCCGGCGGCCGGAGAGCGCCTGCTGCACCCGCTTGGTGAACAGCGAGCGGTTGGGCAGGTCGGTGAGCGGGTCGTGTTCGGCGTTGTGCTGGAGCTGTGCCTGGAGGCGCACCCGCTCGGTGACGTCCCGGCTGTTGAAGATGAGGCCGCCGTGGTGCCGGTTGACCGTCGACTCGACGTTGAGCCAGCCTCCCGCGCCGGACCGGAAGCGGCACTCGATGCGGGTGGTGGATTCCTCCAGGGGGCTGGCGGCGAGGAAGCGGCGCACCTCGTGCACCACGCAACCCAGGTCCTCCGGGTGGATCAGATTGGCCAGTTCCGTGCCCACCAGGTCCTCGGCGGGGCGGCCGTAGACTCCGGCGGCGGCCGGGGAGACGTACCGGAGGATGCCGTTGGGCGCGGCGATCATGATGACGTCGCTGGAGCCCTGCACCAGGGAGCGGAAGTGGTTCTCCTTCTGGGCCAGTTCCTGGGTGAGGGTGATGTTGTCGAGCAGCATGATGCCCTGGCGCATCACGAGGGCGAGCACGACGGTGCCGCCGGTGATCAGGACCACGCGGTCGACGCTGCGGCCGTTGAGGACGTTGTAGAGGATCCCCAGGGTGCAGACGGCGGCTGCGAGGTACGGGGTGAGCGCGGCAAGGGAGCCGGTGATCGGTCGGGTGACCGGATACCGGCTGTGATCACCTCCCTGCGCGGGGGGCTGGTGGTGGCTCGAGGTGCGCTGTCCTGGCACGTGCTCGTGCACCACGCGGGTGTGCCCCGTGCCGTACCGGTCGCCGTCCTCCTGCCCGCGCCGGGGCGCGGCCCACGGGGCGTACGCGAGGAGCAGCGAGCCGGCGAACCAGCCCGCGTCGAGCAGCTGGCCGGAGCGGTAGCTGTTGTGCAGCAGCGGCGAGGTGAACAGGGCGTCGCACATGACGGTCAGGGCGAGCGCGCCGATCGCGGTGTTGACCGCGGTGCGGTTCGCCGACGAGCGGCGGAAGTGCAGCGCGAGCACCATGCTGACCAGGGCGATGTCGAGCAGCGGGTAGGCGAGCGAGAGCGCGGTGTGCGCCACGCTCTCCCCGCCGCTCGCGTCGATCTTGGCCGCCTGGGCGAGGGCGAGGCTCCACGCCAGCGTCAGCAGGGAGCCGCCGATCAGCCAGGCGTCCAGTGCGAGGCAGACCCAGCCGGCCTTCGTCACCGGGCGCTTGGCGAGCACCAGGAGTCCCACGATGGCGGGCGGCGCGAAGCACAGGAAGAACCCGTCGGCGTAGGAGGGACTGGGCACGGGCCGCTCCAGGACGACCTCGTACCACCCCCAGACCAGGTTGCCGAGGGCCGCCATCGCCGAGGAGAGCGCGAACAGCATCCAGGCGGGTCGAAAACGGATCCGGCGGCTACGGGCGTAGCGGAAGCAGGAGACGGCGGCGGCCCCGGCCGCGGCGGCGAGCCCGAAGTCGCCCATGATCAGCGCGACTTGGCGTGAGCCCCAGCCGACCGCGGAACCTACGGCGTAACCCGCGCACACCAGGGCCAGAGCGAGCTGGGGGGCGAATCCCGGACCGCCGCCGGAGGGCGACAGCCGGGGCAGCAGCGCCGATGGCGAGGGCCGGTCCCGCAGCGCCGGGTCGAGGGTGGTCGTGGGGGGCGGCGGCGAACTCACCGGGGCCTCCCGGTCCGCGCCGCTCCCGGGCCCCGGGGGTCCCGGGGCGCCGGCTGGGTATGCCGCCTGCGGCTGCTGTGCCCGCGAGGGTGGTGGGCTTGACGGCAGCCGTGACCGCCGTGCTGGCCGCGTCTGCGCGTGGCCGAACCCCAGGGTCGCCGGCGGCGGCCCCGCCGCGTCGGATCGCTCGTCCATAGGCCGTGCATCGCCCGTCGCCCCCCTCACAAATCTGAAATGTCCATCCCCGGCGCCGAACGTGCGCGGCGCAACCCCTGTCCGGACGATACACCAGTCTCGTCACTCAGGGACATAGTGCCTCTACGCTCCGTGACGACCAGCGCATATGCAAGTACGGACCGCTTCCGGGAGGTTGCGGAGGGTACTCGAAACCGATGACGGGCACGTTGCGCGCGGCGAGCGGGACCCGCGCGCCGGCTCAGCCGATGGGCGTCATGCGCGCGTCTCACCCGTCGTGAGGATCACGTTCCGCAGGGGCTCCCGGTTCACATAACGACGCAACTGGTCGACCAGCAACCGCTTGGCGCGCGGAAGGAACGCGGTCGTCGGGCCGCCCACGTGCGGGCTGATCAGCACGCCCGGCGCACGCCACAGGGGATGCTCCCGGGGCAGGGGTTCGGGGTCGGTGACGTCCAGGGCGGCCGTGACGCGCCCGGTCTCCAGCTCGGCGAGCAGCGCCTTGGTGTCGACCACGGCGCCACGGGCGACGTTGACCAGCAGCGCGCCGTCCTTCATCCGGGCGAGGAAGTCGGCGTTCACCAGGTGGCGGGTGGTCTCCGTCAGGGGCGTGGACAGGATGACCACGTCCGCCTGCGGGAGCAGGGCGGGCAGTTCGGTGAGCGGATGCACGGGTCCGCGCGCCGTGGTGCGCTCAGAGCGCGCGACGCGCGCCACCCGCGCCAGTTCAAAGGGCGCGAGCCGGTCCTCGATCGCGGCTCCGATCGAGCCGTATCCCACGATGAGGACGCTCTTGTCCGCCAGTGCGGGCCGGAATCCGCCGCGCCACTCCCCCTTGTCCTGCGCGCGCACGAAGTCCGGGACACCGCGCAGCGAGGCGAGGATCAGCGTGAGGGCGAGTTCGGCGGTGCTCGCCTCGTGCACCCCGCGCGCGTTGCACAGCCGTACCCCCGCGCGCAGGTGCCTCAGGCCCCCCTCCACGTGGTCGATGCCGGCGGACAGCGTCTGCACGACCTCGACCGAGCTCATCCGCGCCAGGGGCCGCTGCCCGACACCGGGTGCCTTCATGTACGGCACGACGTAGAAGGCGCAGTCGGCGGGGTCGGCGGGAAAGTCCTCGTCGCCGTCCCAGAAGCGGTAGCTCGGGCCCTCGGGGAGGCCCTCGATCTCTTCCGGCCGGATGGGGAGCCATACGTCAGCAGTCATGCCAAGGAGGCTATGTCAGGCGAACAGGAGTACGGAGGTTAGGTTGGGGTGCCGGAAGAGGGAGGGTTACGGCCAGGTGGAGCGCAGGACGATCGGCGCGGGCGCACTCGCGGTGGGGGCCGTCGGGCTCGGGTGCATGCCGATGAGCTGGGCCTACAGCGCGTCTCGGCAGCGGGGCGAGGAGTCGGTCAGGGCGGTGCACCGGGCGCTCGATGTGGGCTCGACGCTGCTGGACACGGCCGACATGTACGGTCCGTTCACCAACGAGCTGCTGGTGGGGCGGGTGTTGAAGGAGCGCCGCCAGGACGCGTTCGTGTCGACGAAGGTCGGTCTGCTGGTCGGTGAGCAGCACATCGTGGCCAACGGCCGGCCCGGTTATGTGAAGCGGGCGTGCGACGCCTCGCTGCGCCGCCTCCAGACGGACGTCATCGACCTCTATCAACTGCACCGCGCGGATCCCGAGGTCCCGGTCGAGGAGACGTGGGGCGCGATGGCGGAGCTCGTCCGGGCCGGAAAGGTACGGGCGTTGGGGCTGTGCGCGGTGGGCGCCCGCGGGGGTCGCAGGTCCGGAACGCGTCTGCACGACGCGACGATCCGTCAGTTGCGGCGGGTGCAGCAGGTGTTCCCGGTCAGTGCCGTGCAGGCGGAGCTGTCGGTGTGGTCGCCGGAGGCGCTGGAGACGCTGCTGCCGTGGTGCGTGGAGCGCGGCGTCGGTTTCCTCGCGGCGATGCCGCTCGGCAACGGCTTCCTGACCGGCACCCTCACACCCGGCCAGGGCTTCGAGCCGGACGACGTGCGTGCCCGGCATCCGCGTTTCACCGCGGAGATGATGGCGGCGAACCAGCCGATCGTGGCCGGCCTGCGCCGGATCGCGGCCCGGCACGGGGACGGGGTCACGCCGGCCCAGGTGGCGCTGGCCTGGGTACTGGCGCAGGGACGGCATGTCGTGGCGGTGCCCGGCACCAAGCAGGAGCGCTGGGCGTCGCAGAACGCGCGGGCCGAGCGGGTACGGCTGACCCCGGCGGACCTGGCCGAGGTGGCGGAACTGCCGCGAGCGCAGGGATCCTGGGACTGAGGTCGGTCCCGGCGCGTGGCCGGAACCGGCCGGACGCCGGGCGGCCGTCGATTGAAGGTTCATGGATCGGGAACCTGTGGGGCGCGAGCGGTGTAAGAACAGTAGGTACCCGCCGCGTCGAAGGGACCAAGATCGTGCAGCGTCGAGTCATGACGGCCGTGACCGCCGCGGCAGCACTCCTGCTGACCGCCGGCTGCTCCTCCGACGACGGGGGATCATCGGGCGGCGCCGCCGCTGCCCCGAGCAGTGGCAGCGGATCCGCGTCGAGCGGGAAGGCGCCCGACCGGACCCCGCCCGCCCAGGGCTCGGTCAAGGTGGTGCGCACGGTCGCCGAGGGTCTGAACACCCCCTGGGGCCTGGCCCCGCTCCCCGACGGCGACCTGCTGGTCTCCTCCCGCGACGACGCGACGATCATCCGGGTCGACGCGAAGACCGGCAAGAAGACCGAGCTGGGCGAGGTGCCGGGCGTCTCCCCGGCGGGCGAGGGCGGCCTCATGGGGCTGGCCCTGTCCCCGGACTACGCCTCCGACCACATGGTCTACGCCTACTTCACCTCCGCCTCGGACAACCGCATCGTCCGCATGATCTACGACGGGCAGAAGCCGGCCGGCGAGCAGCTGGGCGCGCCGGACACGGTCTTCAGGGGCATCCCGAAGGGCTTCATCCACAACGGCGGCCGGATCGCCTTCGGCCCGGACAAGATGCTGTACGCGGGCACCGGCGAGAGCGGCGACACGGGCCTGTCCCAGGACAAGGACTCCACGGGCGGCAAGATCCTGCGTCTGACCCCGGAGGGCGAGCCGGCGCCGGGCAACCCGTTCCCCGACTCCCCGGTGTATTCGTACGGCCATCGCAATGTCCAGGGCCTGGCCTGGGACTCCGAACAACGGCTGTTCGCCGCGGAGTTCGGCCAGAACACCTGGGACGAGCTCAACGCGATCAAGCCGGGCGGCAACTACGGCTGGCCGGAGGCCGAGGGCAGGTCCGACGATGCGAAGTACCTCAACCCCCTGGCCCAGTGGGGCACCGACGAAGCCTCCCCCAGCGGCGCCGCGCACGCCGAGGGCTCCGTCTGGATGGCCGGCCTGAAGGGGCAGCGGCTGTGGCGCATCCCGCTGAAGGGCACGGAGGCCTCGGCGGATCCGCAGGCGTTCCTTCAGGGCGAGTACGGCCGTCTGCGCACGGTCGTCGCGGCGGGCGGCGACAAGCTGTGGATCACGACCAGCAACACGGACGGGCGGGGCGACCCGAAGGACGGGGACGACCGGATCCTTGAGGTGCAGGTGAAGTAGAGGCCGGCCGGTCGCTGCTATCCGGCGCCGAGCCGCTCCTCGGTCACCGGCTGGAACAGCCCCATCCGGTGCGCCACCGCCGCCGCCTCCCCGCGTCCTGAGACGCCCAGCTTTCCCAGGATGTTGGAGACATGGACGCTGGCCGTCTTCGGGGAGATGAACAGTTCCTCGGCGATCTGGCGGTTGGTGCGGCCGACGGAGACCAGGCGCAGCACGTCCCGTTCCCGGGTGGTGAGGCCGAGGGAGCCGGCCGGGTCGGCCGGGGGCGGGGCCGTCGTCAGGGTGAGGCGGGCTCGCTGGGCCAGCTGGGCCGTGGTGTCGGCGAGTGGGCGGGCGCCGAGGTGGGCGGCGGTGGCCCGGGTCAGACGCAGCAGTTCCGTGGCGCGGGCCCGCTCGTCCTCGCCGCCGACCGTGAGCAGCGCCTCGGCCAGGCGGTGGCGTACCCGGGCGAGGTCGTAGGGGCGCTCCAGTGCTTCGAAGGCGGTGATGACGTCCGACCAGGTGTCGGGGGTGGCCCGGTGGTGCGCCCGGTCGAGTTCGGCTCGGGTCCACTTCTCGTAGGCCAGCCAGAGCGGGGCGCCGGTGGTGAGTGTGCGGACGGCATCGACGAGCCGTTCCAGAAAGGCGGCGCGGCCCTCCTGTGCGGCGGGTGAGGGGTGGCCGGCGTCGGACTCGGCGGTGGCGGCGGCCAGCAGCAGGGGCCAGGCGTAGCGCTGGGTGCCGGGCGGGAAGCCGGTGCTCAGGACGCGGTCGGCCTCGGCGCGCGCATCGAGCAGGCGGCCCTCGGCGGCGGCTATGCCGAGGGTGAGATGGGACATCGGCAGGTCGTTCTGCGGCATGGGGTCGTGGGTGCCGTAGGAGGCGCGGGCGGCGGCCAGATGGCGGTGTGCCTCGGTGATCTCGCCGCGGGCGAGAGTGAGGAAGGCGAGGGAGTTGGAGGCGCCGCCGCGTGGCTTGGCCGACTGTCCTGTCTGCTGGGCGTTCACGGCGGCTTGTGCGGCCTCGTCCCAGTGGCCCAGGGAGATCAGTGACTCGGCGAGGTTCGCCCAGACCCAGGCCTCGGAGTCGCGCACGCCCATCTTCTGGGTCAGCCGCAGACCTTCGCGCAGGAGGCCGACGGCTTCCCGGGAGCGGCCGATGCCTTCCAGGACGGACGGCAGGTTCACATGGCTGCGCCCGACGACCGCGGTGAGGTCGCGTGCCAGTACCTCGTCCCGGATCTCGTACATCTGGGCCAGGCCGGCCTCGATGTCGCCGGCCTCGACCATGAGGCCGCCGTGGGTCAGGCGCGCGTTCAGTTCGATGTCCTCGGCGCCCACCATGCGGGCGTACTCGACGGCTCGCTCGGCGGCAGACAGGGCGTCCGGGCCGGGCTCGCGCAGCATCGACCAGTTGGCCACATGGGCCAGTACCTCGGCGTGCACCTCGGACGGCGGCAGGCCGCGCACCAGTTCCTGGGCGGTGCTCAGTTCCTTCCAGCCGTCGCCGCGGGCCTGGGCCTGGACCAGCCGAGCGCGCTGGGCCCAGAACCAGGCGGCGCGCAGCGGGTCGCCCCCGCCCGGACCGGGGTGGGAGGCGGGCAGGGCGTCGCGGCTGTCGTCCGCCAGGAGGCGCAGGGCGCGTTTGGTGATCTTCAGGGCGCGTTCCCGTTCCCCGCACAGCCGGCCGGCGACGGCGGCCTCGGCCATCAGGTCGAGGTAGTGCAGCGGGGTGGTCGTGGGGTCGCAGCCGCAGGGGGGATAGACCTCGGTGTAGTCGACGGGGCGCAGCGTGGCCCGGATGTCCTCGGGGGCGGCGTCCCACAGCTCCATCGCGCGTTCCAGCAGCCGCAGTTGCTCGGAATAGGCGTGCCGGCGGCGGGCGGTGACGGAGGCGTCCAGGACCGCGGGCAGGGCTTTGGCGGGATCGTGGGCGTGGTACCAGTAGCTGGCCAGCCGCATGACGCGCTCGCCGGCCGGCACGAGCGTCGGGTCGGCCTCCAGTGCTTCGGCGTAACGGCGGTTGAGGCGGGAGCGTTCGCCGGGCAGCAGGTCGTCACTGACGGCCTCGCGGACCAGGGAGTGCCGGAAGCGGTAGCCGTCGCCGGTGGACGCGGCGATGAGGATGTTGGCGTTCACGGCGGCGCGCAGCGCCTCGATGAGGTCGTCCTCGGCGAGTTGGGCGACGGCGGCGAGCAGCCGGTACTCGACGGTGGAGCCGCCCTCGGCGACGATCCGGGCGACCCGCTGGGCGCTTTCGGGCAGGCCCTCGACGCGCACCAGGAGCAGATCGCGCAGCGAGTCCGTGAGGCCGGTGCGACAGCCCTCGTGGGCGGCGACGGCCAGTTCCTCGACGAAGAAGGCGTTGCCGTCGGAGCGTTCGAAGATGTCGTCGACCTGGGCCGGGTCGGGTTCGGCGGCGAATATGCCGGCGATCTGCCGGCCGACCTCGGCGTGGGTGAAGCGGCCGAGCTCGATCCGGCGGACGGTGCGGACCCGGTCGAGTTCGGCGAGGAGGGGGCGCAGCGGGTGGCGGCGGTGGATGTCGTCGGAGCGGTAGGTGGCCAGCACGACGAGGCGGCCGGTGCGCAGGGTGCGGTAGAGGTAGGCGAGGAGGTGGCGGGTGGAGGCGTCGGCCCAGTGCAGATCCTCCAGGGCGACGACCACGGTACGGCCGGCGGCTACCCGCTCCAGGAGGCGGCCGGTGAGTTCGAAGAGGCGGGCCATGCCCTCCTCGCCGGACCGGTCCGCCTTTCGCGCCGGCGCCGCCTCGCCCAACTCGGGGAGCAGCCGGGCGAGTTCCTCCTCCTGGCCGCGGGCCGCGGCGGACAGTTCGTCGGGCAGCTCGCGGCGCAGGGCGCGCAGCGCCGTGGAGAAGGGGGCGAACGGCAGCCCGTCGGCGCCGATCTCGACGCAGCCGCCGAGCGCGACGACGGCGCCCTCGCGGATGGCGGCGGCGGCGAACTCCTCGATGAGACGGGTCTTGCCGACGCCGGCCTCGCCGCCGATCACCAACGCCTGTGGCTCGCCCGTGGCGGCACGGGCGAGCGCGTCGTTGAGCGTCTGAAGTTCGGGTGCGCGACCGACGAACACGGGGCTGACGGACTTGGTCTCCACGGAGCCGAGCATCGCATGCGGCACGGACACTCGGTCATCGGTTTTGGCCAGGCCGGCCAGGCTCCGCGTGGGCGTTGCCGTCGTCAGGGGGGAGCCGCCGCCGTGACCCCGCTGGGCGTGGACCCTCACGCGGCGCGCGCGTGCCGGTGCCGGCGCAGGCGGGAGGTATGCGCCTCGGCCTCCGCGGAGTCCTCGGCGGAGCGTCGCGCGGCCTCCCGGCGTGCGGCGCGGCGGACGCGGACGGCCTCGCGGACCAGGCGCTCCTGCTCGGCACGGCGGATCATCTCGGCGGAACGGATGTGGTGGAGCTCGAAGTCGTACATGGCTGATTCCCTCGTTCGTCCTGGTGAGAGCCGGGTTTCGGCATCGCTCGGTGCGATGCCTCCACCTTCGCCTCCCAGGGGGGTCCGCCACATCGGGAGAGTTCCGCATCTTCGCCGGTGGAGGGGGCCTTAGACGCGCATGAGGGGCCTCAAGGCGCCGTCTAAGGTGCTTACGGCGGCTCTGAGGCCCCTCGGGAGTTGTGCTGACTGTGCTGACTCAGCCGACCGATGGCACGCCGAGCAGGACGTCGGTGTACTTGAGCACGGCCAGCAGCAGACCGATGACGCCGAGCGAGACGCCGCCCCAGGCGACCGACTTGATCCACGCGGCCTGCGGCTTGCCGGGCGCGCCGAACGCGGGCCGGGCGAGCACGACGACGCCGACGATCAGCGCGGCGAGGGCGAAGGCGCCGGCCCACAGGGCGGTGGCGTTCCAGGCGTCGCCGTAGCCCTGCTGAAGCATCTTGGCGACGTCCTGGGACTGCGCCAGCGAGGATTCCAGCTGGGCGTGGACGGACTGCCGCTCGGCGGCGATCGTACCCAGCCAGCCACCGCTCAGGGAGACGAGTGCGAGCACCGCGGAGACGATCGCGCCCGCGCCCTGTCCGACGCCGGAGGGGCCCGCTTCCGTCGCCTCGGCGGCCACCTCCTCGTGCTCGCCCCCGTCGACGGCCTCGGCCTCGTGCTCGGCTTCGGCCGCCTTGGTGACGTCCGCGTTCTCGGCGTCGGCCCTGTCCTCGGTCACGGTCTCGTCCACTGTCTTCGTTCCCATGTCTCGCACCGTACGGACGCTTCCTGAGAGGTGTCTTAATGATCGTTGTGTGCGGCACGCGCGCGTGCTTCGCGCCATTCAGGGGCGAGGATCGACCACACCTCCAGGTCGTGCCGCACCCCACCATAGGGGTGGGCCTGCCGGCGTACGCCGTCGCGGGTCATGCCGAGGCGGCGGGCGACGTTCAGGCTGGGCGTGTTGCCGGCGGCGGCGACCCATTCGACGCGGTGGATGCCGCGCTCCTCGACCGCCCAGTCGATGAGCACCCGCATGGCCCGGGTGATGAGCCCGCGGCCGGTCGCGGCGGGCTCCAGCCAGCAGCCGACCTCGCAGTTGCCGGTCGCCGCCTCGAAGTTCAGCGTGAGGACGCCGCCGACGAGTTTTCCGTCCAGCCAGATGCCGTGGTAGGACGCCGTGTCCGCGGCGCGCATGTCGGCGTACCGCTGGAGCGTGTCGCGGGCCGACGCCGGGTCGGTGGCGTTCGAGCCGAACGGAATGTACTGCCCGATGAACTCCCGGCCCCGGTCCAGATGTGCCAGGAATTCCTCGGCGTGCCACGGCTCCAGGGGCCGCAGCTCGGCTCCGTCGTCACCCAGTGATATCGCGTACATCGCCCCGTTGCTCCTTCTCCAGTTCCGCCACGACGTCGCCGAGCGTCTCATGGGCGTCCCTGGACTCGGGCGGTTCGATGCTGATGCGGGGCATGCGCTTGTCGAGCCAGCGGGGCAGCCACCAGTTGGCGCCGCCCAGCATGTGCATCAGGGCGGGGACGAGGAGGGTGCGCAGGACGAAGGCGTCCAGGGCGACCGCGGCGGCCAGCGCGATGCCGAACATGGCGATCACCCGGTCGCCGCTGAGGACGAAGGCGAGGAAGACCGAGATCATGATGACCGCGGCGGAGTTGATCACCCGGCTGGTCTCGGCGAGGCCGATCCGGACGGCCCGCCGGTTGTCGCCGGTCTCCAGCCACTCCTCGTACATCCGGCTGACCAGGAAGACCTGGTAGTCCATGGAGAGGCCGAACAGCACCGACACCATGATGACCGGGAGGAACGGTTCGATCGGGCCCGCGCGGCCCAGCCCCAGCAGTTCGCTCCCCCAGCCCCACTGGAAGATCGCGACGACGACGCCGAAGGCCGCGGCCACCGCGGCCACGTTCATCAGGGCGGCCTTCAGGGGTATGCCGACGGACCGGAAGGCGAGCAGGAGCAGCAGACAGCCGAGGCCGATGACGACACCGACGAACAGCGGCAGCTTGCCGACGATCACGTCCGCGAAGTCGTCGTAGCCGGCCGTCATGCCGCCGACCTGCACGTCGAGGGAGGTGCCGGTCTCGGCGCGCGGGAGGATGTCCCCGCGCAGCCGGTCGACGAGGTCGCTGGTCTGCCGTGACTGCGGGGAGGACTCCGGTACGAGGGTGAGGTACGCGGTGTCGCCGTCGGCGCTGTACGTCACCGGGGTCACCGACGCCACGCCGTCGGTGCCGCGCAGGGTGGCGTCGAGGTTGTCCAGGGCGAGCTTGTCGTCGCCGCCGTCGACCTCGGTGACCAGGGTGAGCGGGCCGTTCACGCCGGGGCCGAAGCCGTCGGCGAGCAGGTCGTAGGCCTGGCGGGTGGTGGAGGTCTCGGGGTTGTTGCCCTGGTCCGAGGTGCCGAGGCGCAGGCCCAGGGTGGGCAGGGCGAGGACCGTGATGACGGCGAGGGCGATCGCGCCGAGCGTCTTGGGGTGGCGCTCCACGAACGCCGACCAGCGGGCGGCGAACCCGGTGGGCAGCTCCGGCTGCGGCCCGTGCTCGGCCAGGCGGCGCCGCTCACGGCGGCTCAGGGCGCGCATGCCGATGAGGGACAGCAGGGCGGGCAGGAGGGTCACGGAGGCCGCGACGGTGAGGACCACGGTCAGCGAGGCGGCTATCGCGACGCCGTTGAGGAAGCTCAGCCGCAGGATCAGCATGCCGAGCAGGGCTATGCACACCGTGGCACCCGCGAACACGACCGCGCGTCCCGTGGTGGACACGGCGTTCGTGATCGACTCGGTGACGGGCAGCCCGCGTTTGAGTCCGCGCCGGTGTCTGGTGACGATGAACAGGGCGTAGTCGATGCCGACGCCGAGGCCGATGAGCATGCCGAGCATGGGCGCGAAGTCGGCCACCGTCATGGCGTGCCCGAGCAGCGCGATGCCCGCGTACGCGGTGCCGACGCTCACCAGCGCGGTGGCGATGGGCAGCAGCGAGGCGGCGAGCGAGCCGAAGGCCAGGAACAGCACGACCGCGGCTACGGCCACTCCCACGACCTCGGCGAGATGCCCGCCGGGCGACTCGGTGAGGGCGACGGCGCTGCCGCCGAGCTCGACCCGCAGTCCGTCCGTCTCGGCGGCCTCGGCCGTGCTCACGACGGCCTGCGCCTCGCTCACGTCGAGGTTCTCGGCACGGTCGTCGAAGGTGACGGTGGCGTACGCGGTGTGCCCGTCCGCGCTGATCCGGGCGGCGCCATGCTTGTCGTAGGGGCTGCCGACGGCGGCGACGCCCGGGAGCTGCGCGATCTTGTCCAGTGTCCGCGTCATGGTCTGCTCGACAGCGGCGGCGCGCACGGTGGTGGACTCGGTGTGCCAGACGACGGTGTCGCTGTCGCCGCCGAGGCGGGGG
Organism: Streptomyces sp. M41; assembly: GCF_043673425.1. NCBI lineage: Bacteria > Bacillati > Actinomycetota > Actinomycetes > Kitasatosporales > Streptomycetaceae > Streptomyces > Streptomyces sp. M41. The sequence goes on from NZ_JBIMKE010000031.1 coordinate 78,393, forward strand.
AAGCCGTCTTGGAGCAGCTGGGTGGCGCGGCCCGACTCGGTGCCGGGGACCTCGTAGTCGTTCGAGTAGGCGGAGCCCGTCACGGCGGCGGCGACGGACGCCCCGCCGAAGGCGAGCAGCCAGAGCAGAACGGCGACGAGGCGGCGTTGGACACACCAGCGTGCAAGGGCTGCCACGAACGTGCTCCCGAAGGCGATGTGTGGATCTTTGATCGGGAACAGTCGTCCGTGAAGTGAACGGCCCGCAAAGAACGCATGAGCGATGTGAAGCAAACTCTCGCAGGCGAAAATGATCGTTTGCCGTGTTCGTGGGGTTATTCACAGGAGTGGGAGGCAGATCACAGGACAGTCACGGCCGCTCTGTCGCCGCACGTGGCGCGTCTCACACGATGACGTTCACGTGCCGGGAACTTCTCAGTCGAACTGGTCCCCCAGCGCCATCACCATCACTCCGGACACCAGCAGCCACAAGGCCCTGCGGGTACGGCCTCGCGAGCCCAGGAACGCGCCGAGCGCGCAGACGAAGGCGCCGAGGGCGTAGGCGGCCGGGACGAGGGCCGGGGTCGATCCGGTGGCCCGGAGCGCCGACGCGGCCAGCCCGGCGAGCGCGAGAAGCAACCCGGTGCCCGCGGCCGTCCAGCGGGCCCGCCGCGCGACCTGCGCCGGGTCCTCGACCACGTCCATACCTTGGTCCACACCTTCCTCCTCTCCCGTCTCGGCTATCTCGGAATCACCACGTCCACTCATGGCGGGCGAGCGTAGCGCGTCGCGCGGGACGCCGGATGCCGGGTCGCGGAACGCGCCGAGGGGGACGCATCGCTGTGGATGCGTCCCCCTATGCGTGTCCGGCTGTGGGCTCAGCCCTCGCTGACGCCCAGCTTCTGCAGGATCAGCTCCTTGACGCGGGCCGCGTCGGCCTGGCCGCGCGTGGCCTTCATGACCGCGCCGACCAGGGCGCCGGCCGCGGCGACCTTGCCACCGCGGATCTTGTCCGCGATGCCCGGGTTGCCGGCGATGGCCTCCTCGACGGCCGTCGTCAGGGCGCCCTCGTCGGAGACGACCTTGAGACCGCGCTTGTCGACCACCTCGTCCGGGGTGCCCTCGCCCGCGAGGACGCCCTCGATGACCTGGCGGGCCAGCTTGTCGTTCAGGTCGCCCTTGGAGACCAGCTCGGTGACCCGGGCGACCTGCGCCGGGGTGATCGCCAGCTCGTCGAGCGCCTTGCCCGACTCGTTGGCGCTGCGGGCGAGCTCGCCCATCCACCACTTGCGGGCAGAGGCGGCGTCGGCACCGGCGTCGATCGTGGCGACGATCAGGTCCAGGGCGCCCGCGTTGAGGATCGCCTGCATGTCGGTGGCCGAGATGCCCCACTCCGCGAGCAGCCGGGTACGCCGGGCCAGCGGCATCTCGGGCAGGGCCGCCCGGATCTCCTCGACCCACTCGCGCGAGGGGGCCACCGGAACGAGGTCCGGCTCGGGGAAGTACCGGTAGTCCTCGGCCTCCTCCTTCACGCGGCCCGAGGTCGTGGACCCCGTGTCCTCGTGGAAGTGCCGGGTCTCCTGGATGATCGTGCCGCCGGACGACAGCACGGCCGCGTGCCGCTGGATCTCGAAACGGGCCGCACGCTCGACGGACCGCAGCGAGTTGACGTTCTTCGTCTCCGAGCGGGTGCCGAACTTGGCGGTGCCGTTCGGGCGCAGCGACAGGTTCACGTCGCAGCGCATCTGGCCCATCTCCATGCGGGCCTCGGAGACGCCGAGCGCCTTGATGAGCTCGCGCAGCTCACGGACGTAGGCCCGCGCGACCTCGGGGGCACGCTCGCCGGCGCCCTCGATCGGCTTGGTGACGATCTCGATCAGCGGGATGCCGGCGCGGTTGTAGTCCAGCAGCGAGTGCGAGGCGCCGTGGATACGGCCCGTCGCGCCGCCCACGTGCGTGGACTTGCCGGTGTCCTCCTCCATGTGGGCGCGCTCGATCTCCACGCGGAAGGTCTCGCCGTCCTCCAGCTGCACGTCGAGGTAGCCGTTGAAGGCGATCGGCTCGTCGTACTGGGAGGTCTGGAAGTTCTTCGGCATGTCCGGATAGAAGTAGTTCTTCCGGGCGAAGCGGCACCACTCGGCGATCTCGCAGTTCAGCGCGAGGCCGATCTTGATGGCGGACTCGACCCCGGTCGCGTTGACGACCGGGAGCGCGCCCGGCAGGCCGAGGCAGACGGGGCAGGTCTGCGTGTTGGCGTCCTGACCGAGGGCGGTCGAACAGCCGCAGAACATCTTGGTCTTGGTGCCGAGTTCGACATGGACCTCGAGGCCCATGACGGGGTCGTACGACGCGAGTGCGTCCTCGTACGACACCAGGTCGGTCGTGGTGGTCACGGTGAAACTTCCCTCTCAGCCCAGCAGGACGTCGTCGTCGCCCAGCCGCTTCAGCTCGCGGTAGAGGATGGCGAGGCCGGTGGCGATGGCGGCGGCGGACACGGCGGCGTCGATCAGGCGCAGCGTGTCGCTCTCCACGCGGGCCTTCTTGGCCTGCTTGACGACGTTGACCGCACCGAACGCGGTGGTGGCCATGGACAGGTACAGACCGGACTTGGACTTCTTGAAGCCCTTGGCCTTGGACATTGCCTTGCTCACAGCGACGGAGCCTCCTCGATCAGCGGGTGACCCCACTTTTCCACGAAGGCCGCCTCGACGGCCGCCCCGACCTTGTACAGCCGGTCGTCCTTCATCGCCGGGGCGATGATCTGGAGGCCGACCGGGAGGTTGTCCTCCGGTGCCAGACCGCACGGCAGCGACATGGCGGCGTTGCCCGCGAGGTTGGTGGGGATGGTGCACAGGTCGGCGAGGTACATCGCCATCGGGTCGTCGGCGCGCTCGCCGATCGCGAAGGCGGTGGTCGGCGTCGTCGGGGAGACGATGACATCGACCTGCTCGAAGGCCTTCTCGAAGTCGCGGGTGATGAGCGTGCGGACCTTCTGCGCGGAGCCGTAGTACGCGTCGTAGTAACCGCTCGACAGGGCGTACGTGCCGAGCATGATCCGGCGCTTCACCTCGGGGCCGAAGCCCGCCTCGCGGGTGAGCGAGGTGACCGCCTCGGCGGAGTTGGTGCCGTCGTCGCCGGTCCGCTTGCCGTAGCGCAGGCCGTCGAAGCGGGCGAGGTTGGAGGAGCACTCCGAGGGCGCGATCAGGTAGTACGCCGACAGCGCCAGGTCGAAGGACGGGCAGTCCAGCTCGACGATCTCGGCACCCAGCTCCTTCAGCAGCTCGACCGACTCGTCGAAGCGCTGGATGACGCCGGCCTGGTAGCCCTCGCCGCGGAACTGCTTGACGACGCCGACGCGCATGCCCTGGACGCTGCCGTTGCGGGCGGCCTCGACGACCGGCGGGACCGGGGCGTCGATGGACGTGGAGTCGAGCGGGTCGTGCCCGGCGATGACCTCGTGCAGCAGGGCCGCGTCCAGGACCGTACGGGCGCAGGGCCCGCCCTGGTCGAGGGAGGAGGAGAAGGCGACCATGCCGTAACGGGACACGGCGCCGTACGTCGGCTTGACGCCCACGGTGCCGGTGACGGCGGCCGGCTGGCGGATGGAACCGCCGGTGTCGGTGCCGATGGCGAGGGGCGCCTGGAAGGAGGCGAGCGCGGCGGAGGAGCCGCCGCCGGAGCCGCCGGGGATCTTGGTGAGGTCCCAGGGGTTGCCGGTCGGGCCGTAGGCGCTGTTCTCGGTGGAGGACCCCATGGCGAACTCGTCCATGTTGGTCTTGCCGAGGATGACGACGTCGGCGGCCTTGAGCCGCTTGGTGAGCGTCGCGTCGTACGGCGGGATCCAGCCTTCGAGGATCTTCGAACCGACGGTCGTGGGCACGCCCTCGGTGGTGAAGATGTCCTTCAGCGCGAGGGGAACGCCGGCCAGCGGACCGAGCTTCTCCCCCTTCGCCCGCTTCTCGTCGACGGCACGCGCCTGGGCGAGGGCGCCCTCGCGGTCGACGTGCAGGAAGGCGTGCACCTTCTCGTCGACGGCCTCGATGCGGGCGAGATGGGCCTCGGTGACCTCGACGGCCGTCAGCTCGCCGGAGGCGATCTTCGCGGCGGTCTCGGCGGCCGTGAGCTTGATGCAGTGTTCGATGTTCTTGGCCGTCATGGCTTGTTAGTCCTCCCCCAGGATCTGCGGCACCTTGAAACGCTGCTGCTCCTGGGCCGGGGCGCCGGAGAGCGCCTGCTCGGGGGTGAGCGAGGGTCGGACCTCGTCCTTGCGCATGACGTTCGTCAGCGGGAGCGGGTGCGAGGTCGGCGGTACGTCTTGGTCGGCGACCTCGCTGACGCGTGCGACCGCGCCGATGATGTCGTCCAGCTGTCCCGCGAAGTGCTCGAGCTCTTCGGGCTTCAGCTCCAGACGCGCCAGCCGGGCGAGGTGGGCGACCTCCTCGCGCGTGATGCCAGGCATGCAGCGATCCTCTGGGGTGAGTGCGTGTGGTTTGGCCCAATCCTATGGGGCGCGGCGCAGTGCCCGTTAAACGGTTTCCCCTGCCCGGGCGCGACGGCCGGGCCGGACGGCGAGCCGCTGCCGACGGGCACCTCACGGCCGAGGGGCAGCCGGGCGGCCCGCCGGACGCCGGAGCGGGTCACTCAGCGGCGGGCAGGGCGGCCCGGGGCCGCTGCCATCCCCGCGAGCCGCGCGCCCGCAGCCACGCCGTCGTCTCCTCGGCGGGCATCGCCGCCGCGACCAGCCATCCCTGTACGGCGTCGCAGCCCAGGTCCCGCAGTCGTTCCCAGGTCTCGTCGTCCTCGACGCCCTCGGCGACGACGAGCAGACCCAGCGAATGCGCCAGATCCACCGTGCAGCGCACGATCTCGGCGTCCTCGTTGTCCACCGCGAGCCGGGCCACGAAGGAGCGGTCGATCTTCAGCTCGCTGACCGGCAGCCGTCTCAGGTGCACGAGGGACGAGTACCCGGTGCCGAAGTCGTCCAAGGACATCTTCACGCCGTGCCCGGTCAGTCCCGCGAGCGTGTCCGCGGCGCGCTGCGGGTCCTCCAGGAGGACGTGTTCCGTTATCTCCAGCTGGAGCGCGCCCGCCGGGACCCCGTGCCGGGCGAGCCGCGCCGCGACCGAACCGGCGAATCCGGGGGTGTGGACATCGCGCGGGGAGACGTTGACCGCGACCGGCACGTACAGGCCCTGGGCGCGCCACCGCGCCACCTGTCCGAGGGCCGTCTCCAGCACGTACTCCGTCAGATGCGGCATCAGCCCCGAGGACTCGGCGATCGCTATGAACTCGTCCGGAGGCACCTTCCCGCGCTCGGGATGCACCCAGCGCACCAGCGCCTCGAGGCCGGCGACCTGGCCGTCGAAGCGGACCTTGGGCTGGTAGTGCAGCTCGACCTCGTGGGCGTCGAGGGCGCGGCGCAGATCGCCCAGCAGGCCCAGCCGGTCCGGGGTGTTGGAGTCCCGCTTCGACTCGTAGACCTCGACGCCCGTACGGTCCCGCTTGGCCTGGTACATCGCCACGTCCGCCCGGCGCAGCAACCCCTCGGCGTCGAGGGCGTGGTCGGGGAAGACGGCGACACCGGCGCTGGCCTCCAGGACCAGGGTGAGGCCGTCCAGGTCGAGCGGGGAGCTGAGGGCGGCGACGAGGCCGCGGGCTACTCGGGTCGCGGACGTCGTGGAGTCGGCGACCGGCAGTAACACGGCGAACTCGTCACCGCCGAGCCGCGCGGCCTCCGCTCCGCGCGGCAGGGCGAGCCGCAGCCGGTCCGCTATCTGCAACAGCAACCGGTCACCGGCGAGATGACCGAGCGTGTCATTGACCGATCGGAAGCGATCGAGGTCGATCAGCATCAGGGCGGACCGGGCGCCGATGCGCTCGGCGTCGTCGAGCGCCGTCCAGATGCGCTCCAGCAGCCACTGCCGGTTGGGCAGCCCGGTCAGCGGATCGCGCAGCTGCTCCTCGGCCCGGGCCCGGGCTATCCACAGGGTGGAGTCCAGGGCGATGAGCGGGATCGAGAACAGCGGCAGCAGCAGGGGCTTGGCCGTGGCCACCACGCACACCAGCGGGGCGATGCCGAGCAGGGCCACGGCGACCAGGCCCTGCCGGACCAGGGCGGTGCGGGCGACGGTGGGCAGGCCGCCGCGCGGGGCGTGCAGATACCAGAGCAGGACCCGGGTGACCGCGAGATAGGCACCGGCGACGAGCACCACGCCGGGGAGGGTGTAGAGGGTCCAGGTGTCCGGGTCCCAGGGGCTCTCCACGGTCGGTACGCGGCCGAAGGCGGCCAGCACCAGGGCCCCGGCGGCGATGCCGAGGATGTCCACCGCGCCGTGCAGCACGCCCTGGCGCCAGCGGCCCCGGCGGGCCACGCCGACCAGGACGACGACGGTGAGGCTGACCATGCCCGCGGGCACCCAGCCGTACAGCATCAGCACGGCCAGGGTGAGGGCGGCGCCCGAGCCGGTGCCGCCCCACCAGCGGGCCCGCCCGAGGGCGACGAGGTGGCCGACGATGACGCCGGTCAGCACGGCCAGGGACCAGCCGACGGTGCCGGACGGGAAGAGTGCGTGGTCGCCGGTGAAGGCCCGGTAGAAACCGGCGCCGAGGACGAACCCGGCCGCCGCGACGACCACCGCGGGCAGCGCGGGCCAGGACAGGTGCCGTTCATGGTCGGAGCCGGCCAGGGCGGCGGCACGCTCGGTGTCGTCCAGCTGCGCGGTCGCGCGGCCGTCCGCTCCCGTGCGCCGCCCCACGCCCCCTGTGCTTCTTCCCACCCGCGAACGCTCCGCGGTCCACGCCGCCCACTCCCGCCATGCGCCGGCCAGCCGGCGCAGCCGAGAGTCCGGGGCGGCGCTCTCGGTCGGTTCCATTCCCGTCCCTCTCACAGCCGGCGGTGCCCACGCCACGCGGCCCGATGCCCGACGACCTGCACCGGCACCGCGTTGGAAAACCCTTGCCCCCACCCTTCAAGGCTCGTCAAGAGCAAGGGGATGCCCCAACCGCAGCTGGGCACGGCAGGCGCACCCCTCAACAGTAGGCCGCAGAAGGCTTCCTCGGGCAGCGGTCGTCGACGGTTGCCCGAATGCGCCCCAGCCACCCGTATGCATCTGGTATGCGCCGATCGGGGGGCCTTCAACCGCTACTGCTCCGTCGGTAGAGCAACTTCGGCCGCCGCGTCGGGTCCCTGTTCCAGCAGCACCTGGAAGCCGTCCTCGTTCAGAACAGGCACCTTGAGCTGCATGGCCTTGTCGTACTTGGAGCCGGGACTGTCACCGACGACGACAAAGGAGGTCTTCTTCGAGACAGAACCGGTCACCTTCGCTCCGCGGCTTTGCAGCGCCTCCTTGGCCCCGTCGCGAGTGAAGTGCTCCAGCGTGCCGGTGACGACGACAGTAAGCCCTTCCAGTGGGCGGGGCCCCTCGTCCTCGCCGGCCGACTCCTCCTCCAGCGGAACCCCGGCGGCCTTCCACTTGCGGACGATCTCCCGGTGCCACTCCTCGGCGAACCATTCCTTGAGCGCCGCGGCGATGATGGGACCCACCCCGTCGGTCGCCGCCAGCTCCTCCTGCGTGGCCTGTTCGATGCGGTCGACCGAGCGGAATTCGCGCGCGAGAGCCTGTGCGGCCACCGGTCCGACGTGCCGAATGGACAGTCCGTTGAGGAACCGGGCGAGCGGACGCCGCTTGGCCGCCTCGATGTGCTCCAGCAGGGCCAGGGTGTTCTTCTTGGGCTCGCCCTTCTGGTTGGCGAAGACCGTGACGACCTTCTCCTCGCCCGTCTTGGGGTCCCGCTTGGGCAGACCGCTGTCCTGGTCGAGGACGTAGGCCTTGATGGGCAGCAGCTTCTCCACCGTCAGGTCGAACAGGTCGCCCTCGTCGACCAGCGGCGGGTCGGCCGGCTCCAGCGGACGGGTCAGCGCGGCGGCGGCCACATCACCGAAGTGCTCGATGTCCAGGCACTCACGGCCCGCGAGATAGGAGACCCGCTCGCGCAACTGGGCCGGGCAGGTACGGGCGTTGGGGCAGCGGAGGTCGATGTCACCCTCCTTCATGGGCCGCAGCGCCGTGCCGCACTCGGGGCACTCGCCCGGCATCACGAACTCCCGCTCGCTGCCGTCCCGCAGATCGACGACCGGCCCGAGGATCTCCGGGATGACGTCCCCGGCCTTGCGGATGACCACGGTGTCGCCGATCAGCACACCCTTGGCCTTGACGACCTCCTGGTTGTGCAGCGTCGCGAACTCGACCTCGCTGCCCGCCACCGTGACCGGCTCGACCTGGGCGTACGGCGTGACCCGGCCGGTGCGGCCGACGCCCACCTTGATGTCGACCAGCTTGGTGTTGACCTCCTCTGGCGCGTACTTGTACGCGATCGCCCAGCGCGGTGCGCGCGCGGTGGAGCCGAGGCGGCCCTGGAGACGGATCTGGTCGAGCTTGACGACGACTCCGTCGATCTCGTGCTCGACGGAGTGGCGGTTCTCGCCGTAGTGGGCGATGAACTCCCGTACGCCGCCGAGGTCGTCGACCACCCGGTTGTGCGGCGAGGTGGGCAGACCCCAGGTCTTGAGCAGGTCGTAGGCCTGGGAGAGGCGGGTCATGCCCGTGAAGCCCTCCAGGGCGCCGATGCCGTGCACGACCATGTGCAGCGGGCGGGTGGCGGTGACGCGCGGGTCCTTCTGACGCAGCGAACCGGCAGCCGCGTTACGGGGGTTGGCGAAGGGCTTGTCACCGGCGGCGACCAGGCGTTCGTTGAGCTCGAGGAACCTCTCCATCGGGAAGTAGACCTCGCCGCGGATCTCCACCAGGTCGGGGACCTCGTCGCCCTGGAGGCGGTCCGGGATCTCCGAGATCGTGCGCACGTTCGGGGTGATGTCCTCGCCCGTGCGGCCGTCGCCGCGGGTGGCCGCGCGGATGAGCCGGCCCTTCTCGTAGGTGAGGTTGACGGCGAGGCCGTCGACCTTCAGCTCGCACAGGAAGTGGTATTCCTGGGCGCCCAGTTCCCGTGCGATGCGGTCGGCCCAGGCGGCAAGCTCGTCGTCGTTGAAGGTGTTGTCGAGCGAGAGCATCCGCTGGCGGTGCTCGACCGCCGTGAACTCCGTCTCGTACGACCCCGCGACCTTCTGGGTCGGCGAGTCCGGCGTGCGCAGCTCCGGATACTTCTCCTCGAGCGCCTCCAGCGTCTTCAGCAGCTTGTCGAAGTCCGCGTCGCTGACGACCGGAGCGTCCTTCACGTAGTACCGGAAGCGGTGCTCCTCGACCTGCTCCGCCAGCTTCGCGTGCTCTTCGCGGGCCTCTGCGGGCACCGCCGTCGTCTCCGCTTGCTTGTCGCCGGCCACCGTGTTGTCCTCCCGTTACTCTGGGTTGTCCGCGAGGGATCTCGCCGCCCGGACGCAGTGTGCGAGCGCCGCGCGCGCGTACCCCGGGGAAGCCCCCGCGAGACCGCACGACGGCGTGAGCGTGACCGCCTCCGTGAGAAGCCCCGGTGACAGCCCCAGCCTGCGCCACAGCGTCCTGACACCCATGACGCTACCGGCAGGGTCTGACAATGGGACGTCCGTGCCGGGGACGACACCGGCGAACAGCCGGGTCCCCGCCTCCACCGCCTCACCGATCGCGTCGTCGTCACGCTCGGTGAGGAGGGAGAAGTCGAAGGAGATCGCCGCCGCGCCCGCCCGGCGCAGCAGGGCGAACGGGACATCCGGTGCGCATGAGTGGACCACGACGGGGCCGTCGCCGTGCACCCCGACGACGTCACGCAGGCCGGCCTCGACGAGCTGGCGGTCCACGGCCCGGTGCGTGCGGTAGCCACTGGCGGTTCTCACCTGGCCGCGCAGCACGGCGATGAGGGAGGGTTCGTCGAGCTGGAGGACGATTTCGGCGCCGGGGACGCGGCGGCGGACCTCTTCCAGGTGCTGCCGCAGCCCCTCGGCGAGGGAGGCGGTGAGGTCGCGGCAGGCGCCGGGGTCGGAGAGGGCGACCTCGCCGTTCTTCAACTCCAGTGCCGCCGCCAGGGTCCAGGGGCCCACGGCCTGGATCTTCAGCTGCCCCTCGTATCCCTGGGTGAACTCCTCCAGGGCGTCGAGGTCCTCGCCCAGCCAGGACCGGGCGCGCCGGGTGTCCCGGCCCGGGCGGTCCCCGATGCGCCAACCGCTGGGCTCCACGCGGGCGTACAGCTCGGCGAGCAGGCCCGCGGTGCGGCCGATCATGTCCGCGCCGGGGCCGCGGGCGGGGAGTTCGGGGAGGTGGGGGAAGTCCTCGAAGGAGCCGGTGACGGTCTTGGCTGCCTCGCGGGCGTCGGCGCCGGGCATGGAGCCGATGGCGGTGGCTGCGCCGAAGCGAATGTCTGCGTTCACGTGAGCAGCCTATGTTTTCGCCCACGCCGCCCCTACCCGTCCCATCCTTCTGGGGCTCCGCCCCAGACCCCGCTCCTCAAACGCCGGAGAGGCTGGATCGGGGGGGCGCAGCCCCCAGGGACGGGACGGGTAGGGGCGGCGGGGGCGAGGAAAGGGAGTTACCTGCCCGGCCGTACCGTCAGGTCGTTGACCTCCGCGTCTCTCGGCAGGTCCAGGGTCATCAGGATCGAGGTCGCCACCGACTCGGGGTCGATCCACTGGGACGGGTCGTACTCCTTGCCCTCCTGCTGGTGCACCTTGGCCTGCATGGGGCTCGCGGTGCGGCCCGGGTAGACGGAGGTGACACGGACGCCGTTGCCGTGCTCCTCGTGGCGCAGGGAGTCCGCCAGGGCCTTCAGGCCGTGCTTGGAAGCGGCGTACGCGGACCAGTCCGCGTGGGCGTTGAGACCGGCGCCCGAGTTGACGAAGACCACGTGCCCGCGCGCCGCGCGGAGCTGGGGCAGGAAGTGACGGGTCAGCTCGGCCGGGGCGATCAGGTTGACGTTGAGCTGGTGGCGCCAGGACTTCGGCGTCAGGTCGCCCACCGGGCCCAGGTCCACCACCCCGGCGATGTGCAGCAGGGAGTCCACCCGGTCCGGCAGCGACTGATGGGAGAAGGCCCAGGACAGCTTGTCCGGGTCCGCCAGGTCGCCGACCAGCGTCCTCGCGCCCGGGAAGTCCGCCGCCAGCTCCTTCGCGCGGCCCGCGTCGCGCGCGTGGAGGACGAGATCGTCCCCGCGCGCGTGCAGTCGGCGGGCGACGGCCGCGCCGATGCCGGAGCCCGCTCCGGTGATCACATGAGTAGCCATGCCCGCCATGCTCGCATCAGTGGCCGCTCACTCCACGCCCCGGCTCTCCTCCAGGTAGGCCAGCGCGCCGACCGGCTCCTCGGCGAAGAACACCAGGTCGGTCAGTGGGCGGGGCAGGAAGCCCTCGTCCTCCATGCGCCGGAACTGCGCTTTGAGGCCGTCGTAGAAGCCCGCGGTGTTGAGCAGGACGACCGGCTTGTCCGTGTGGCCGTGCTTCTTCAGCTCGAGGATCTCGGTCGCCTCGTCCAGCGTGCCCGTGCCGCCGACCATGATCACCACGGCGTCGGCCTTCTCCAGGAGCAGCTTCTTGCGTTCGGCGAGGTCCTTCGCGACCACCATCTCGTCGACGCCCGGGCGGACCTTGGCGGACAGGAACTCGACGGAGACCCCGGCGAGCCGGCCGCCCGCCTCCTGCACCCCGTCGGCGACCACCTTCATCAGCCCGACGTCGGAGCCGCCCCACACCAGGGTGTGTCCGCCCTTGCCCAGCAGTTTCGCGAACTCGCGCGCGGGACGCGTGTAACGGTCGTCGAGGTCGGCGGCGGAGAGGAAGACACAGATTCGCATGCAGCCACCGTACGCGGGAAGAACCGGGGGCCCGCGAGCGCTTCCCGGACATGGCTCATGGACACACGATCACGATCGAGCAGGGCACACGGCAGGTCCGGGTGGTCCACGGCGACCAGGTCCTCGCGCGGACCGACCGCCCCCTGGTGCTGCGGGAGACGGGCTGTCCCGTCCGGTACTACATCCCGCCCGAGGACGTACGCCTGGACCTGCTGACGCCCTCGGCCACCCGGACGTACTGCCCGTTCAAGGGAACGGCCGCCTACTGGTCGCTCCCGGACGCGCCCGACCTCGTCTGGGCCTACTCGAACCCCAAGCCGGACGTCGCCGCGATCAAGGACCATCTCTGCTTCTACGAAGTCGAAGTGTCGTAGGCGATTACTTCCGTGCCGTACGGCAATCTGCACAGGCATGGACAAGAAGACCATTTCGGCCGACGGCACCCCCATCGCGCACGAGAGCACCGGCGAGGGGCCCGCGGTGATCCTTGTCAGCGGCGCCATGTCCACCTCCGGGACCGTGGCGCCGCTGGCCGTGCCCCTGTCGGAACGCTGCCGTGTCGTGGTGTACGACCGTCGGGGGCGCGGTGAGAGCGGCGACACGGCGCCGTACTCGGTGGAGCGGGAGGTCGAGGATCTCGCCGCGCTGATCGAGGCGGTGGGCGGCGAGGCCGCGCTGTGCGGGATCTCCTCGGGCGGCGCGCTGGTGCTGGAGGCGGCGGCGAGCGGGCTGCCGGTGCGTCAGGCGGCCGTGTACGAGGTGCCGTTCGCCGACGCCCTGGAGGGCGGCGCGGCTCTGTACGCCGAGTACACCGCGGACCTCACCGAGGCGCTCGGGCAGGGCCGGCGCGGGGACGCCGTCGAGCTGTTCCTCAGGCTCACCGGCATGGCCGAGCAGACGATCCAGGGCGCCCGCCAGTCCCCCATGTGGGCCGGGATGGAGGCGATCGCGCCGAGCCTGGCGTACGACGACGCCGTGATGGGCGACGGTCTGGTCCCCCGGGCACGGCTGGCCTCGATCACGGTGCCGGTGCTGGCCGTGGCGGGCGGCGCGAGCCCCTCCTGGATGCGGGAGGGGAACCGGGCGATCGCGCAGAGCGTGTCCGAGGGGACGTTCCGGAGCCTGGAGGGGCAGACCCACATGGTGGAGCCGGCTGTCCTCGGGCCCGTGCTGGCGGAGTTCTTCGCGGGGTGACGGGGTGGGCACGCGCGCGTGCCCCGGCGTACGGGCCGATCCCGGCCCCGGTGCGCCGCCGCCTCAGACCGCGCTGCGGGCCGCCCGTACCGTCGAGGCGATGGTCGCCGAGCCCACCACGCGCGTGCCGTCGTACAGGACGATCGCCTGCCCGGGGGCGACGCCGCGGACCGGCTCGGAGAAGGTGACCTCCAGGGCGCCGTCGACCAGCTCGGCGGTCACCTCGGTCTCACCGCCGTGGGCGCGCAGCTGGGCGGTGTAGATGCCGGGCCCGGTCGGGGCGGCGCCGCACCAGCGGGGCTTGATGGCGCTGAGACCGGTGACGTCCAGGGAGGCCGCCGGGCCTACCGTGACCGTGTTGTTCACCGGCGAGATGTCGAGGACGTAGCGCGGCTTGCCGTCGGGGGCCGGGGTGCCGATGCGCAGGCCCTTGCGCTGGCCGATGGTGAAGCCGAACGCGCCCTCGTGGGTGCCGACCTTCTCGCCCGACTCGTCGACGATGTCGCCCTCCGCCTTGCCGAGGCGGTCCGCGAGGAAGCCCTGGGTGTCGCCGTCGGCGATGAAGCAGATGTCGTGCGAGTCGGGCTTCTTGGCGACCGCGAGACCTCGGCGCTCGGCCTCCGCGCGGATCTCGTCCTTGGTCGTCAGCGTGTCCCCGAGCGGGAACATCGCGTGGGCGAGCTGCTTCTCGTCCAGCACACCGAGGACGTACGACTGGTCCTTGGCCATGTCGGAGGCGCGGTGCAGTTCGCGGGTGCCGTCGTCGTTCAGCACGACCGTGGCGTAGTGGCCGGTGCAGACGGCGTCGAAGCCGAGGGCCAGCGCCTTGTCCAGCAGGGCCGCGAACTTGATCTTCTCGTTGCAGCGCAGGCAGGGGTTCGGGGTGCGGCCGGCCTCGTACTCGGCGATGAAGTCCTCGACGACGTCCTCGCGGAAGCGGTCGGCGAGGTCCCACACGTAGAACGGGATGCCGATGACGTCGGCGGCGCGGCGGGCGTCGCGCGAGTCCTCGATGGTGCAGCAGCCCCGCGCGCCCGTGCGGAAGGACTGGGGGTTCGCGGAGAGGGCGAGGTGGACGCCGGTCACGTCGTGTCCCGCTTCGGCGGCGCGGGCGGCGGCGACGGCGGAGTCGACCCCGCCGGACATGGCGGCGAGGACGCGGAGGGGGCGGGAGGGCTGCGCGGTGTCAGTCATAACCCTTCCAGGGTACGGGGGCGCGGGAACCGGGGCCGCCGAGTATCCGTTGACGATCACATGGGACAGCGGAAGGCTCCGAAGGACGGCGACCGGAAGGTCGGGCGGCGCGCGTTGCTGATCGGCGGGACGGCGGCGGCGGTGGGCTCGGCCGTGCTGGCCCGTGACGAGCTGGCGCGGCTGTGGTGGCGGGTGCCCGGGGTGGAGAAGCCGCGCAAGGAGGGCGCGGTCGATTTCACCGGCGCGCGCTGGGTGGCGGCGTCGGACGAGAACTGGCGGCGGGCGGACCGGCCCGACGACTACGGCATCGACATGGTGATCATCCATGTCACCCAGGGCAGTTTCGCCAGCGCGGTGAAGGTGTTCCAGGACCCGGAGCACGGTGCGGCGGCGCACTACATCGTCCGCAAGGACGGCCATGTCACCCAGATGATCCGCGAGCTGGACGTGGCCTACCACGCAGGCAACCGCGACTACAACGAACGCAGTGTCGGCATCGAGCACGAGGGATTCGTGGAGCGCCCCGAAGACCTCACGGACGAGATGTACGAGTCCTCGGCCCGGCTCACGGCCCGCATATGTGCCCGCTACGACATCCCTGTCGACCGCGAGCACATCATCGGCCATGTGGAGGTCCCGGGGACCGACCACACGGATCCCGGGAAGCACTGGGACTGGGACCGGTACATGAAGCTCGTACGGGCAGCGCGCACGGCGCCCGCGTAGCGGCCCGCGGCACTTCGACGCCAGGGCTTGTCGTTTGGATCAGGTCGGCTGGGAGGTACTGCGCCTTCCAGGCGACCCGAGCGGGGCGATGGGGGTCCCCCCACGCCCTTGAGGCAGTGGGGGAGCGCGTGCCACGCACCACGACGCCGGCATGATCCAAACGACAGGCCCTAGTGACCTGAGTCAGAGATTCGTCGGCAGTATGCGGCGACTTTGTCGAGGATCTCGTCTGCGGTCTTCGTCCAGA
>NZ_JBIMKE010000032.1:0-93251 GCF_043673425.1 Streptomyces sp. M41
GGGTCTGCGCCCGGTGCGGCGAGAGTGCGTGCATGGCGTCGCACGGCAGGCGGGAATTTGACGACAGGGCCTAGGCCGCTGGTTTCGATCCCCAGACGGTGAGCATGCCGGCTGACAGTGCGGCGCACTCCTCGGAGTCCAGGTACGCGACGGCTCCGTCGACGGCCGTGTCGTCGACCAGGCCGGTGGCGAGCATCGCCGCTCTGCTGCGCTGCCAGGTGTCCGCCCAGAAGCGGCTGATGGGGCTGCCCGGCAGCAGCGGCGGCACATGGATCTCGGCGGCGACTCGCGTCAGGCCCGCCGCGCGCAGCAAGTGCGGATAGGACGGGACCCAGGAGACATCCGTGCCGATCGTGTTCCGCAGGCCCTGCCACATCGCCGTCATCACGGTGGTGTACGGCGTGCCGGGCGCGCTGTCGCTCGTGAGATCGACCGCGTCGCTGAGTACCAGCACACCGCCGGGCGCCAGGTGTTCGGCCAGGGCCGCGATCAAGCGCTCGGGCTCGGGCAGGTGCATGAGTACGAAGCGGGCGTGGACGAGCTGGAACTGGCCGGTGGTGAAGTGCGGGTCGGTGATGTCGGCCTGCAGCACCGTGAGTCCGGATGTGGCCCGCTCCCTGAGGAAACGCACGTCGCGGTCCACGGCCAGCACGCTCTCCGCCCCCGCCTGCTCCAGCAGCTTGCGGGACACCGTGCCCGTGCCGGCCCCCACGTCCAGGCAGTGCCACCCCGGGCCGGCGCCGAGGGCGTGCAGCCGCGCCATGGTGATGTCGTCGTAGGTGAGGGCACCGAAGTCGATGCGCTCGGCCTCCCCCGCCTGCTCGGGCCGGAAGACGGCCTCGCCGTAGCCGCCACCGTCGGACGCGCCGCCGCGCGAAGGGGCGGTCATGTCGCCGCGGCTCGAGCGTCGATCTCCCGCCAGAAGGCGTCGACGCGTGAGTTGAAGGTGTCCGGGGACTCCTGGAACGGCTGGTGGGCCTCGCCTGCCATGACCTCGAAGCGGGCGCCGGGGACGGCGTCGGCCACCTCCTGGCCGAAGCGCGGCGGCGTGGTGATGTCCCGTTCACCGGCCAGCACGAGGGTAGGCGCGGTGATGGTGTGCAGCCGGTCGAGGGTGTCGTGCCCCATGAACGCCTCCAGTTGACGCTGGAACGCCTCGACGGACTGCGGGTGCGGGAAGGCCAGTGTCTCGTCGATGATCCGCTGTACCGTGCCCTCGTTGTGGGCCCGCGGGGTGTAGATCCACAGAAAGAACGCCTCCAGCATGGCGCGCTCGTCGGGTGCCCGGGTCGCCATCCAGTTCCAGGCGCGGGCCATGGTCGTGAAGTAGGCGTCCGGTCGGGCCCAGGTGCTGACGAGGACGAGGCTGCGCAGGACGTCCGGGTGACGCAGCGCCAGTTCCTGCGCGATCGCGCTGCCTCCCGAGAATCCGGCGACATGCGCTCTGCCGATGTCCAGTGCCCGGAGCAGGTCTGCCACGTCTTCGGCCATCATGGGCACGGTCAAGGGGTCGTCGGGCAAGCGCGTGCGTCCTGAGCCGCGGTTGTCGAAGGCAGTGATGCGGTACCGGTCCGACAGGCCGTCCAGCTGCGCCTGCCACGCCTCGACGGGGTCGCTCAGCCCGGCGATCAGCACGACGTCGGGGCCTTGACCGCGGCGTTCGGTCCAGATCGTGGTTCCGCCGGCTTCAACGTATTCACCCACGGCTACACCTCCTGGCCCATCGTCCCCCCTCCGCGCTTGTGATCGAAGGCAGCCGCGCCGAACGCACCTCGCGACGCTCTACGCCACCGGCCCGCCCCCGCCCCCGGGTGAGCCGTGTCTCACCACGGCATGGTTGCTATGCAACGAGGTGCATAGCAGGATCGTGTGCATGGCGCTCGAGCACGCGATCATCGTCTCCCTGCTGGAGAAGCCGGGCTCCGGCTATGAGCTGGCCCGGCGGTTCGAGCGGTCCATCGGGTACTTCTGGACGGCCACCCATCAGCAGATCTACCGCGTACTCAAGCGCATGGAGAGCGACGGCTGGGTCGACGTCCGGGACGTCCCGCAGTACGGGCGGCCGGACAAGAAGGAGTACTCCGTCGCCGGGCCCGGGCGGGACGCGCTCTCCGCGTGGCTGCACGAACCGACCGAACCCGAGAGTGTGCGCCACGACCTGGCGGTAAAGGTCCGCGGCGCGGCCTTCGACGACCCGGCCGCCCTGATCAGCGAGGTCGAGCGACACCGGCAGGCGCACGAAAATCGCCTGGCCCACTACCTCGCGGGCGAGACCCGAGACTTCGGGGAACTCCCGGCAAACGCCGCGCTCGACGCCGAACGGGAGCTCCAGCACGTCGTGCTGCGCGGTGGCATCGCCTACGAGCGGATGATGATCGCCTGGCTCGACGACGTCCTCGCCACCCTCGCCGGCTTCGACGCCGATGGCTCGACGGAACCGAACTGACCGGCCGAGCAGGCCCTCCGGGACGACCGTACCCGGACCCACCCTCACCCCTCCCAGCCGAAAGGCGGCACTCATGGCCGACGCGTTGCTCTTCAACCCGCGGACGTACGACCCCGCGCACTTCGACCCGGAGACCCGCAGGCTGCTGCGCGCCACCGTCGACTGGTTCGAGGAGCGGGGCAAGCGCCGGCTGATCGAGGACTACCGGACCCGCGCCTGGCTCGGCGACTTCCTCGCCTTCGCCGCCAAGGAGGGGCTCTTCGCGACCTTCCTCACCCCCGGCTCCGCCGCCGGAGAGGGCGAGGGCGACAAGCGCTGGGACACCGCCCGCATAGCCGCCCTCAACGAGATCCTCGGCTTCTACGGCCTCGACTACTGGTACGCCTGGCAGGTCACCATCCTCGGCCTCGGCCCCGTCTGGCAGAGCGACAACCCCGCCGCCCGGGCCCGCGCGGCCGAACTGCTGTCCCAGGGCGAGGTGTTCGCCTTCGGACTCTCCGAGAAGGCCCACGGCGCAGACATCTACTCCACCGACATGCTCCTGGAGCCCGACGGCAAGGGCGGCTTCCGGGCCACCGGCTCCAAGTACTACATCGGCAACGGCAACGCCGCCGGGCTCGTCTCCGTCTTCGGCCGCCGTACCGACGTCGAGGGCCCCGACGGCTACGTCTTCTTCGCCGCCGACAGCCGCCACCAGGCGTACCACCTGGTCAAGAACGTCGTCGACTCTTCGAAGTACGTCAGCGAGTTCCGCCTCGAGCACTACCCCGTGGCCGCCGAAGACGTCCTGCACACCGGCCGCGCCGCCTTCGACGCCGCCCTCAACACGGTCAACGTCGGCAAGTTCAACCTGTGCACCGCCTCGATCGGCATCTGCGAGCACGCGATGTACGAGGCCGTCACCCACGCGCAGAACCGCATCCTGTACGGCCGCCCGGTCACCGCCTTCCCGCACGTCCGGCGCGAGTTGACCGACGCCTACGTCCGGCTCGTCGGCATGAAGCTGTTCAGCGACCGCGCCGTCGACTACTTCCGCACCGCGGGCCCCGACGACCGCCGCTACCTCCTCTTCAACCCGATGACGAAGATGAAGGTGACCACCGAGGGCGAGAAGGTCATCGACCTGATGTGGGACGTCATCGCCGCGAAGGGCTTCGAGAAGGACAACTACTTCGCCCAGGCCGCCGTCGAGATCCGCGGCCTGCCGAAGCTGGAGGGCACCGTCCATGTCAACCTGGCGCTGATCCTCAAGTTCATGCGCAATCACCTCCTCGACCCGGCCGCGTACGAGCCCGTCCCGACCCGCCTGGACGCCGCCGACGACGACTTCCTCTTCCGGCAGGGGCCGGCCCGTGGCCTCGGCTCGGTGCGCTTCCACGACTGGCGGCCGGCCTTCGAGGCGTACGGCCACCTGTCCAACGTCGCCCGCTTCCGCGAACAGGCCGACGCGCTCTGCGAGTTCGTGCGTACGGCGGCTCCCGGCGAGGAGCAGAGCCGGGATCTCGACCTGCTCCTCGCCGTCGGTCAGCTCTTCGCGCTGGTCGTCCACGGCCAACTGGTCCTGGAGCAGGCAGCCCTGACGGGTCTCGACGAGGACGTGCTGGACGAGTTGTTCGCCATCCTCGTGCGGGACTTCTCCGCGCACGCCGTCGAGTTGCACGGCAAGGATTCCGCGACCGAGGAGCAGCAGCTCTGGGCGCTCGGCGCGGTCCGGCGCCCGGTGGTCGACGGAGGGCGTTCGCAGCGCGTCTGGCAGCGCGTCGAGGCCCTGTCGGGGGCGTACGAGATGATGCCCTGAGGCTCGACGCGACCTCGGACCGCCTCGGGTGACTGGGCGCGCCGGCACGACACTGCCGGCGCGCCCGCGCGCTCGGCGCCCACCCGGCCCCGCCACCGCGGGCACCTGTGCTGGTCCAGGCAATCGGAGCGGTACTCCCGGCGGCGCCGGCGGTCGCACTCAGCCCGTTTCCGCTGATCGGCTGCGTCCTCATCCTCGCGGGCCGGCACAGGCACCGCAACGGCCCGCTCTTCGCCGCCGGGTGGGTCGCCGGGCTCGCCCTCGTGGCCACCCTGATCGTGGTTCTCTTCGGCGGAGCCGACGACCCCCACAGCCCGTCGTCCGCGACGGCCGACTGGGGAGGGGTCTTCGCCGGCGCGGCCCTCATCGTGCTCGGCGTGCGCAAGTGGTACCGGCGCCCGCGCGACGCCGATTCGGACGGCATGACGGACACAACGCCCCGTTGGATGGCGCATCATCGCCGTCGCCGCATTCGTAGTCGTCGGCTCCTGCACCGTCCTCGGCGCCGTCGTCCTGCACCTCACCGGCGGACAGCGCGCAGTGTCGTTCCTGGACAGCACCAGGCGATTCATGGTCTCCAACAGCACCGTCAGCGCGACGAAACGTATCGTCTTGCCAAAGCCTCCGTCATGCCGTACCGTCCTCCGCATGGGTTCCCTGTGAAAAGACCGGCGCCGACGGCGTAGAGCACCGCTCCGCCATCGCCGCGCCCCGCCGTGCCCTCTCATCCACCCGATCCGGCCCGGGCCGAAGCCCGCGGTCAGGAGGGACCCACTCTTGCACTGCTCACAAGTCGCCCTTCACCACGTCACCAAGTGCTATCCCGGCCACACCGTCCTCGACCAGGTCTCGTTCGCCCTCAAGCCGGGCGAGAAGGCCGGGCTCATAGGTGACAACGGCTCCGGCAAGTCCACCCTGCTGCGGCTCATCGCGGGCCAGGAACGCCCGGACTGCGGCGAGTTGACCGTGACCGCGGCCGACGGCATCGGCTACCTGCCGCAGACGATCCCCCTGCCCCCGACCGCCACCGTCCAGGAGGCCGTGGACCTTGCCCTCGCGGATCTGCGCACTCTGGAGGCGGAGCTGCGCCGGGCCGAGCAGGCACTCGGGGACGGCGCGGACGCGTCGGCACTCGCCGCATACGCCGCCCTCCTCGAACGCTACGAAGCGCGCGAGGGCTACGACGCCGATCATCGCGTCGGCCTCGCCCTGCACCATCTCGGCCTGCCCGCACTTGCCCGCGACCGACGACTCGGCACCCTCTCCGGCGGCGAACGCTCCCGGCTGGCCCTGGCCGCCGTCCTCGCCGGCCGCCCTCAGCTGCTGCTCCTGGACGAGCCGACGAACGACCTGGACGACCAGGCAGTTCAGTGGCTGGAGGAGCAGCTGCGGGCCCACCGCGGCACAGTGCTCGCCGTCACCCACGACCGCGTCTTCCTGGAGCGCCTGACCTCCACAGTCCTGGAGGTCGAGGCGGGCAAGGTCACGCGGTACGGAGACGGCTACGCCGGCTATCGCACCGCCAAGGCCGCGGAACGCCGCAACCGGCTCCAGGAGTACCAGGAATGGCGCGCTGAACTCGCCCGCAACGAGCGGCTGGCGGCCGGTCACGCGGCCCGCCTCGACGGCATCCCGCGCAAGACCCCGCTGGCCAACTTCGGTCACGGCGGCTTCCGGGCCCGCGGCAGGGCGCACGGCGCGATGGCCCGTATCCGCAACGCGCGTGAGCGGGTCGGCCGGCTCACCGCGAACCCGGTGACGCCGCCACCGGAGCCGCTGACCTTCACCGCCCGCGTCGGCACGGCGGCGGACGGCACAGAGGTGTCGACGGCGCGGGTTCCCGCCGTACAGCTGTCGGATGTACGCGTAGGACACCGCCTTCACCTGGACTCCCTCACCCTGGGCGCTTCCGGCCGGCTGCTGGTCACCGGCCCCAACGGTGCGGGCAAGACCACGCTGCTGAAGCTGCTCGCGGGTGAGTTGCGGCCCGACGAGGGCTCGGTGCGGGTGCCGGGCCGCGTGGGCCATCTGCGCCAGGACGAGACGCCATGGCCGCCGGGCCTGACGGTGGCGGAGGCGTTCACGCTGGGCCGCGTGGGCTCCGCCGACGAACACGCCGACGCCCTGCTGGCCCTCGGCCTCTTCCGGCCGGCGGAACTCCGGCTCCGCATCGGGGAGCTGTCGTACGGTCAGCTCCGTCGCGTGGACCTGGCGCGGCTGGTCTGTGAACCCGCCGACCTCCTGCTGCTCGACGAGCCGACGAACCACCTCTCCCCCGCGCTGGTCGAAGAACTCCAGGCCGCGCTGGCCCACTACCCGGGCGCGATCGTCCTGGTCACGCATGATCGCGCATTGCGGACACAGTTCCGGGGCGAGCACCTGCACCTGCACCTGAACCCGCACCCGCACCCGCACCCGCACCTGTCGGACACGGCCCCGGCCGATCACCGTTGAGCGCCGTCGGTCACATCCGGTCCGCTGGGCACCGTTGATCCGCGTTCCGCACTGTCGAGCGATGTGATCACCCGATCGTGAGTTCCTCTGCTGTCGCGCCCGCTCTGCCCCGATGCTCGAGGCACGGCGCGTGACCGGCGCCGCTGGATGTCTGTGGGGTGGGGAGGACCATGACACGAGAATCGGGACGGCCGGCCGGCCTGGACCAGCAGGCGGTACTGCTCGTGGCCGGGCTGGCCGATGTGGCGGTGAGCACGCTGGGCTCGGCCGTGGGGACGCTGCGGGGGCTGCTGCGCCGCTCGGACTCCGCGGAGCTGGCAGCGCAGGCCGAGAGCGAGCTGCTGGCGCGTGGGCGCCTGGTGCTGGACCGGTACGCTGCCGTACCCCCGGCCCACCTGGAGATCCTCGCCCGGCACGCACTGGCGCGGAAGGGCGCCGATGACGTCTGACCGGTGGGAGCCTGCCGCGTTCAAGTCCCGCATCGACGAGGTGCTGCGGCAGTTCGTCGCCCAGGAGGCCGATCGGTTCGCCGAGATCGACCCGCTCCTGACGCCGGTGGCCGAGCAGGTGGAGGCGGCGGTCGCGGACGGCAAGCGGCTGCGGGCGGCCTTCTGTTACTGGGGCTGGCGTGCGGTGGGGCAGCCGGACAGTGACGCGTTGGTGCGGGCCGCGGCCTCGATGGAGCTGGTGCACGCCGCCGCCGTCGTGCACGACGATCTCATCGACGACAGCCCGCTGCGGCACGGGCGCCCCACAGCGCACATCGCGCTGCGGGGTGCCCTGCGGCGCCGTCCGCGCGCCGACGCCACTGCCAGGTCACTGGCGATGCTGGTCGGGGACCTGCTCATGGCACTGGCCGGGGAGTTGTTCGCCACCAGCGGTCTGCCCGCCGCATACCTCGCCCGGGCTCGCCCCCTGTGGTCGGTGATGGCCCGCGAGCTGATCGCGGGCGAGTGTCTGGAGATCCTGCGCACCGGGGCCGGTCCGGACACCGCCGCGTCCTTGAAGGTGATCCGCTACAAGACCGCCAAGTACACCGTCGAGCAACCGCTGCTGATCGGTGGCGCCCTGGCCGGGGCAGGCGCGCGGCTGCGCGAGGGCTACTGCGCCTACGGGCTGCCGCTGGGCGAGGCCTTTCAGCTGCGGGACGACCTGCTCGGGCTGTTCGGAGAGCCGGCACACACCGGCAAGGCCAACTCCGACGACGTGCGAGGTCACCGGCCCACGGCCCTGCTGGCGGAGACCTGGCGTCTCGCCGATGACGCAGACCGCGAACGCCTGCGCGCCCTGCTGGGCCGGCGCCGCCCCGACGCGCACGCGCTGGAAGCCGTACGCGATGTGATGCGCCGGCTGAAGGCACCCGATCGCATCGAGCACATGATCAGCGCACGCGTCCATGAGGCACTCGGCGCTCTGCACGAGCTGGCCGTGCCGGCGCATGCCGCGAGCGCCTTGACCGCGCTGGCGCAGTCCGCGGCGGACCGCAGGTCCTGAACCGGCGCCCCCCGTCGGCGCGAGCGCGCCGGCCCCGCCGTCGGCCCCCGCGCCGGTGGGCGACAGTCCCGAAGAAGCAAGGAGCCCCGCCATGACCTGCACCGAGGCGTCCATGGGCGCCCTACGGTCCGTCGGCGACGAACTGGCCGACGCCACCGTCGCCGCCCTTTTCGACAGCGGCCAGGTAGGCACGTTCAACACCCTGATGCGCTACGTCTCCACCGCCGGAGCCCCGCTGCCGGACGGGCTGCCCGATGTCGCCCGGGAGTATCTGGAGGCCACCCGCGTCCCGCCGTCCTGGGTGGACTGGGCGGAGATGGAGAAGGCCCGGCTGTTCTTCATCGACAACAACGTGCACATCTCCACCGCGCTCTCCTTCGCCTCCATGCCCGCCTGCTACCTCGTCCCCCACGTGGCGCAGCTGCTGTCGGCCACCCACGGACTGAAGTACCCCTCCAAACGCATGGCGGAGACGGGCCAGTTCACGGTCTACCTGATGCAGCCCGACGCCTTCGAGGCCGGCAGCCGCTTCATCCCGGCAGCCCAGAAGGTACGGCTCCTGCACGCCTCCATCCGCCATCACCTCGAGCGGGAGAACCGGTGGGACACCGCCGCGCTGGGCACGCCGATCTGCCAGGAGGACATGATCGGCGGGCAGATGTTCTTCTCCATGCTCGTCCTGGACAGCCTGCACCGTCTCGGCATCCACATGTCACAGGAAGGCGCCGAAGCGTACTACTACGCGTGGCGCGTCGTCGGCGCCATGCTCGGCGTCGACCAGGACGCCGTTCCCAAAACCCTGGAGGAGGCGCGCGCCTTCCTGGATCTGTACATGATTCGGCACATGGGGCCCTCCGAGGAGGGCACGCACCTCACCCGTCAGCTCATCGACCTCTACGAGGAGGTGGTGCCCGGCACCTTCTTCGATCCGATCGTCTCCGCCCTCATCCGCCACCTCATCGGCGACACCAGCGCCGACTGGCTCGGCGTGCCGCAGACCCGATGGGACACCGTCGTCAAGACCGTGCCCCATCTCCTCGGCATCCTCGAAACCATCGAAGACCGTTCCCCGTTCGGCGCCTGGGCCCTGGACCGCCTCGGCCACCTCACCACCGTCCTCGAACTGTCCTCCCTCACTCGCGGACGCGTCATGCACTACGCCATCCCCGAACAGCTCAAGCGGGAATACGGCGTCTCCGGTGACGTGCCGCGCAACCACCGATGGAATCCCCCGGCCGCCACGGTCTCCTGACACATCGCCTTTTGTCATACGGGGCGGTGGAGCCCTGCGTGTTTCGTAGCCATGCGGCATGCGGTGCGCGACCATACGGACGCCGACCGTGATGATTTCGAGCAGGTCGGCGCCATGGCCAGAAAGCAGAAGGATTCACGGCGACAGGAAGAAGGTCGGGCATGTCCGGCAGCGAAAGCGAGAACCCAGCAATCCCCTCCCCGACTCCCGCGGCAACTCGGCCCAGGACGAACCGGGACTGGTGGCCGAATCAGCTTGACCTTCAGATTCTCCATCAGCACTCGTCCCGTTCCAATCCGATGGACGAGGACTTCGACTATGCGAAGGAGTTCGCGACCCTCGACGTCGACGCGCTGAAGCAGGACGTCTTCGAGGTCATGACGACCTCCCAGGACTGGTGGCCTGCCGACTACGGTCACTACGGGCCGCTCTTCATCCGGATGAGCTGGCATGCCGCGGGCACGTACCGCATCGCGGACGGCCGCGGCGGGGGCGGCAGCGGGGCACAGCGCTTCGCCCCCCTCAACAGCTGGCCGGACAACGCGAGCCTGGACAAAGCACGCCGGCTTCTGTGGCCGGTCAAACTGAAGTACGGCCAGAAGATCTCCTGGGCCGATCTGCTGGTCTTCGCCGGCAACTGCGCCATGGAATCGATGGGGTTCAAGACATTCGGGTTCGGCTTCGGGCGTGAGGACATCTGGGAGCCCGAGGAGATTTTCTGGGGTCCCGAGGACACCTGGCTCGGAGATGAGCGGTACACCGGCGACCGGGAACTCACGGGCCCGTTCGGGGCCGTCCAGATGGGACTGATCTACGTCAATCCCGAGGGGCCCAACGGCACCCCGGATCCGATTGCCGCCGCCAGGGACATTCGCGAGACATTCGGACGCATGGCGATGAATGACGAGGAGACGGTCGCGCTCATCGTCGGTGGCCACACCTTCGGCAAGTGTCATGGTGCGGTCGACCCGTCGTACATCGGCCCGGAACCCGAGGCGGCCCCCATCGAGCAGCAAGGTCTCGGTTGGCGGAACACGTACGGCAGCGGCGCCGGGGGCGACGCGCTCACCAGTGGGCTCGAGGGCGCATGGACGTCCGAGCCGATCCGGTGGGACAACGGCTACCTGGACAACCTGTTCGGGTACGACTGGGAGCTGACGACGAGCCCCGCCGGCGCCAAGCAGTGGACTCCCAAGGATCCCTCGGCCCAGGGCACTGTGCCCGACGCTCATGATCCGTCGAAGCGGCACGCTCCCATGATGCTGACGACGGACCTCGCGCTGAAGCTGGATCCGGTGTACGGGCCGATCGCGAAGAGCTTCCACGAGAACCCGGAGAAACTGGCGGAAGGGTTCGCCAAAGCCTGGTACAAGCTGTTGCACCGTGACATGGGGCCCCTTTCGCGGTACCTGGGCCCGTGGGTCGCGGAGCCACAGCTGTGGCAGGACCCCGTACCCGCGGTCGATCACGAGCTGGTCGGGGACGCGGACATCGCCGCCCTGAAGAGCAGGATCCTCGGCTCGGGACTGTCCGTCTCCCAGCTGGCCTCGACCGCTTGGGCGTCCGCGGCGAGCTTCCGCGGTACCGACAAGCGCGGCGGCGCCAACGGCGCGAGGATCCGGCTCGCACCGCAGCGGGACTGGGAGGTCAATGCCGTCCCCGAAGTGACCGAGACGTTGCGGACCCTGGAACAGATCCACCAGGACTTCAACGCCTCACAGACGGGTGGCACGAGGGTGTCACTCGCCGACCTCATCGTCCTGGGCGGGTGTGCGGCCGTCGAGCAGGCCGCGAAGAACGCCGGGCACGACATCACGGTGCCGTTCGCACCGGGGCGCACGGATGCCTCGCAGGAGCAGACCGACGTGCAGTCGTTCGCCGTGCTCGAGCCCCGGGCGGACGGGTTCCGCAACTACCTCCGGGCGGGTGAGAAGTTGTCGCCGGAGACGCTCCTGCTGGACCGCGCCAACCTGCTGACGCTGACCGCTCCGGAGATGACGGTTCTGCTCGGGGGCATGCGCTCTCTGAACGCCGGCTTCAAGCAATCGCCGCACGGTGTCTTCACGAACCGGCCGGAGGCGCTGACCGGCGACTTCTTCGTCAATCTGCTCGACTCGGCCACGGAGTGGAAGGCTTCGGACTCGGACGAGAACGTCTTCGAAGGCCGGGATCGCGCCACGGGCAAGGTCAGGTGGACCGCCACCGCCGTCGATCTCATCTTCGGTTCGCACTCCCAGCTCCGGGCTGTCTCGGAGGTCTACGCGTCCAGGGACGCGGGAGGCAAGCTCGTCCGGGACTTCGTGGCCGCGTGGGTCAAGGTGATGAACCTCGACCGGTTCGACCTCTCCTGAGTCCGTCGCCACGGGCTCGGCCCATGCGAGGACGTTGTCGGCACGTCTGGTCCGACCCACGACCGGCCGGGCGGCGACGTCCTCGCCGGCGTCCGTGGCCGGCAACGTACTCGGCCCGGATCAACAGGGAATCCGCAGCCGGAAGAGCGCCCCTCCCCCGGACGCGTGCTCGGCCGTCAGCTCGGCCTCGTGAGCGAGGGCGATCTGGCGAGCCATGGCCAGTCCCAGGCCGGAGCCGGGCAGGGCACGGGCGGTGCGAGCGCGGTAGAAGCGGTCGAACACGTGGGGGAGGTCTTCGTCGGCGATGCCGGGCCCGTGATCGCGGATGGTCAGGTCCAGGGCGCCCGGGGCGGCGGTGAGGGTGATTTCGACGGGCCGGCCGGGCGGGCTGAACTTGGCGGCGTTGTCCAGCAGGCTCGACAGCAGCCGGGAGAGCCGGGCCGGCACACCGGCGACCGTGGCGGTGTGCACCTCGGGGTCGGCCGCGAGCTCGAAGGGCACGGCCGGCCAGTGGTCGCGGGCCGCGTCGACGGCGTGCCTCACCACATCCGCGAGACGTACGTCCTCGATCAGCGGGTCCGGTTCCTCGTCCCGGGCCAGTTCGATGAGGTCGTTGACCAGGCGGGTCACCTCGCGCAGCTGGCGGGCGAGGGCGGTCGCCGCCCGGTCGCGCTGGGCGTCGGTGAGGCGGGAGGCCCTGGTGAGCAGTTCGGTGTTGGTGCGCAGAGCGGTCAGCGGAGTGCGCAGTTCGTGGGAGGCGTCGGCGACCAGACGGCGTTGAGCGGTGACGGATTTCTCCAGCTCGTCGAGCATGGTGTTGAAGGAGGCCGCGAGGCGGGTGATCTCGTCGTCCTGGCCACGGCGTTCCGGTGGCAGCTCGATGCGGTGCCGGGCGTCGCGCGTGGCGGCGATGCGCTCGGCGGTGGCCGTGAGCCGGGTGACCGGTGCCAGGCCCGTGCGGGAGACCCAGGAGCCGAGCACTCCGGCCACCAGCACGCCTGCCCCGCCCATGACAGCGAGCAGTACGGCGGCCTGCCGGACCCCTCGGTCGACGGTGTCGGCACGTACGGCGACCTGGATGGCGCGGCCTTCGTCCAGCGGCGTGGTGAGCATCCTGGCGCTGTGGCCCGCCAGTCGCACCCCGCTGTAGTAGGGCCCGTGGGTGCCGGAGGCGACTTCGCGGGTGGTGTCGGTGACGGGCAGCAGGTACGGCTGCGCCGGGTCGTCGGCGGGCCGCGCGGGCACCAGCTGGGCGCAGGCCGGGGCGGCCAGGAAGCGGCACTGGCCCTGCACGACGCCGGGCGGCTCCAGCCGGTACTGCTGGGCGGCGAGCCGCGCCGACTGCGTCAGGTGCAGTTCGAGCTGGTGGACCAGTTGGTGACGGATGATCAGGAACGCCGCCGCGCACAGTCCTACGGCGACGGCCGCCACCGCCAGGGAAGCGGTCACGGTGAGGCGGGTGCGCAGGGGGCGGCGGCGCAGCCAGCGGGCGTGCCGGCGGCGGCCGTCTCGTCGCGGCTCGGGCCGCGAGCGGTGTCGTCGTGGTGCGGTCATGGCGGGTCGTGCGGTCATGGCAGGTCCTGCCGGTCGTCGTGGTGCGGTCACGGCAGGTCCAGCCGGTAGCCGACGCCGTGCACGGTGTGGACGAGTCGGGGCTCGCCACCCGCCTCGAGCTTGCGGCGCAGATAGCCGACGTAGACGGCGAGGGAGTTGGACTCGGGGCCGAAGTCGCGGCCCCAGACCCGTTCCAGGATCGTCTCGCGTGGCAGCACCTGCCCGGGGTGCCGCAGCAGCAGCTCCAGCAGGGCGAACTCGGTGCGGCTGAACTCGATCGAGCGCCCTGCCCGGCTGCCGGTCCGGGTTGCCGCGTCGACCACGAGGTCGGCGAAGCCCAGCTCCGTGCCCGC
Organism: Streptomyces sp. M41; assembly: GCF_043673425.1. Lineage (NCBI taxonomy): Bacteria > Bacillati > Actinomycetota > Actinomycetes > Kitasatosporales > Streptomycetaceae > Streptomyces > Streptomyces sp. M41. The sequence continues at coordinate 13,703 of NZ_JBIMKE010000032.1, forward strand.
GTCCGGCTCGGCCGCGGCGGTACGGCGCAGCAGTGCCCTGATCCTTGCCACCAGCTCGTCCAGGGCGAACGGTTTCACCAGGTAGTCGTCGGCGCCTGCGTCCAGACCGTCCACCCGCTCACTCACGGAGCCGAGTGCCGTGAGCACCAGCACCGGCGTGCGGTCGCCGAGCGCCCGCAGCTGACGGCAGACCGCGAGACCGTCGATGCCGGGGAGCATGACGTCGAGCACCACGGCGTCGGGGTCCCAGTCGGCGATGGCGGTCAGCGCCGCCATGCCGTCCTCCGCGCCGCGCACCTGGTAGCCCTCGACGGCGAGCCCGTCCTCGACGGCGTACCGCACCTCCGGCTCGTCGTCGACCACCAGAACCCTCGGTGCGCTCAGGCACCCACCAGCACCACTCATGGCAGACAGCCTGCCAAAACTCGCTCTTAGGAACTTCTTAGGCGCGGTCAGCAGCGTGATCGCCATGAGGACACCGCACATATCCCAGGTCCGGCTGTCGGTGGTGATCGGCGCGGGCGGCACGGGTGGGCACATCTATCCCGGTCTGGCGCTCGCGGACGCGCTGCGGCGTGCCGTGCCCGACGCCGTGATCTCCTTCGTGGGCACCGAGCGCGGGCTGGAGACCCGGCTCATCCCCGAGGCCGGTTACCGCCTGCACACCGTCGACATGATCCCGTTCGATCCGTCGCTCGGCGCCAGACGCTTCCTGCTGCCCGCGGCGCTGCTCAAGTCCGGCACCCAGGCCAAGGCGGTGCTGCGCGCGCAGGGTGCGCAGGTCGCGGTCGGCATGGGCGGCTACCCGAGTGCCCCGGTGATCGTCGGGGCCCGGATGGGGGGGCTGCCGAGCGTCATCCATGAATCGAACGCGGTCCCCGGACGCGCCAACCGGTTCGCCGCACTGCTCACCGACCAGATCACCCTGGCCTTCGAGGAGAGCCGTGGGCACCTGACCGGCAGTCGGCACGCCGACGTCGTGGGCATGCCCATCGCCGCGGGCCTTGCGGCGCTGGACCGGACCGGCCGACGCGTCGAGGCCCGGCGGGCGCTTGGGGTTCCGGTCGAGGGCCGGCTGCTGATGGTGAACGGCGGCAGTCTGGGAGCAGCCCGGCTCACGGCCGCGGCCACGGGCCTCGCCCAGCGCTGGCGGCACCGGACCGATGTACACCTGCTGATCAAGACGGGTCCGGCCGCGCTGGACGAGACGCGCCGACAGCTCGCCCTGACCGGGGGCGACCGGGTGGCGACCGCCGTGCCCTATCTCGACCGTATGGACCTGGCGTACGCGGCGGCAGACCTGGCCGTCTGCCGGGCGGGGTCCGCGACCGTCGCCGAGCTGGCGACGACCCGTACTCCGGCCGTGCTGGTGCCCTACCCGTACGCGCCGGGTGACCATCAGACCCACAACGCCCGGGTTCTGACCGACGCGGGCGCCGGACTGCTGCTGCCCGACGCCGAGACGGACCCCGACCGCCTGGCCGCCCTCACCGAGCCACTGCTGGCCGAACCGTCCCGGCTGGCCGGCATGTCCGCCGCCGCGCCCCGCGGCCCGCACGCGCAGGCGGCCGACCTGCTGGCCGCCCATGTGCTGCGGCTGGCCGGCCGCCCCTCCCGCCATCCCATCCTTGCCACGCCGACCGAGACGGAGATCGCCCGATGACGACCACCCCCGCCCCCCTGCCCACGCCCGCCGGCTTCGACTGGGCCGGACGCACCGTGCTGGTCACCGGAGCCGAGGGTTTCATCGGCTCCACCCTCGTCGATCTCCTCGTCACCCGCGGTGCCCGTGTCCGCGCCTTCGTCCACTACAAGCCCTACGCCGAAAAGGGCCACCTCGCCTCCTACCTCGCCGGCCCGGACAGCCCCGTCGAGATGCTCGCCGGCGACGTCCGGGACGCGGGGCGGGTCATGGACGCGGTGGAGGGCTGCGACACCGTCTTCCATCTCGCCGCTCTGATCGGCATCCCCTACAGCTACGACTCCCCCGGCGCCTACGTCCAGACCAACATGGTCGGCACCGAGAACGTGGCCGAGGCCTGCCGCCGGCATCAGGTACGGCGCCTGGTGCACACCTCCACCAGCGAGGTCTACGGCACCGCACGCACCGCGCCGATCAGCGAGGACCATCCGCTGCAACCCCAGTCCCCCTACTCCGCGTCCAAGATCGGCGCGGACATGATGGCGCTGTCCCACTGGCACGCCTTCGAGCTGCCGGTGACGGTCGTACGCCCCTTCAACACCTACGGCCCCCGGCAGTCCGCCCGTGCGGTGATCCCCACCATCCTGTCCCAACTGCACACCGGGGCACGGCAGATCAGGCTCGGCTCGCTCACGCCCACCCGAGACTTCACCTACGTCACGGACACCGCCCACGGCTTCCTGGCCCTGGCCGCCTGCGACCGTGCCCTCGGCCACGCCGTCAACCTCGGTACCGGCCAGGAGATCTCCGTCGGCGACCTCGCCAAGGCGCTCATCAACGCCTCCGGCCGTGACGCCGAGATCGTCGTCGACCCGGGCCGGCTGCGGCCGACGGGCAGCGAGGTCCACCGTCTGCTCTCCGACAACTCCCGCGCCCGGGAGTGGGCCGGCTGGGAGCCGCGGGTCCCGCTCGACGAAGGACTGCGGCGCACCTCCGACTGGGTCGCCGACAACATCCATCTCTTCGCCGCCGACCGCTACCAGGTCTGATCCGGCGGCGGTTCGGCAGCACGCCGTCCGCACCGGCGGCCCACACGAGCGATGTGGGCCGCCGGCACCCGTAAGGTCGTTACGGTCATGAGATTGCGGGGCCGTGAAAAAAGTCCCGCATCGGCGTGGACACCTCAAGGGCCGACTCCTACCGTCGCCGACGGCGCGGCATCGTCGTACGCATCAAAGGAGTCGCATGTCCATACCAGCAGTCAGCCGTGCTTCCACTCTCGCCCTCACCATGGCGGCCACGCTGCTGGCCTCCCCAGGGTTCGCGCACGCGGACCCGATCCCGAAGGCTCCCGGTCACCGGCTCGTCGCCTCCTACTCGGGCGAGCCCGCCGAGCCCGCGCCGCTGCGCGGGGAGCAGCCGCCCCAGCATCCCCACATGGCGGCGAACGGCCACAGCGGCATGCACGCCGACGCCTGGGGCAGCGCCACATACCCGTGGAGCGGGCCCCTGGGCCGTGCGCCGGAGGTCAGCAGCGAGAGGATGGCGGCACTCGGCGGCGAGTGTGCCAACGTGACCTTCGACAGGGCAGGACGGATCGTCACGGTGTGCGGGACGTTCACCGGGTTCCTGGTCAAGCTGCTCGATCCCCGTACGCTCGCCACCTTGGCGCAGTACCGGCTGCCGCAGCGCCCGTCCACCGTGGAAGCGATCACCCGGCTGGACTTCTCCCGGATCTTCAAGGACACGTCCGGCGGCGCGTACTCGTACCTGGACGACGAGGACCGCCTGGTGCTGGCGGACTCGCGGCAGCACGTCATCCGTCTCGCCCACCGGCAACAGGCCGACGGCAGCTGGGAGTTCCGGGTCGTCGACGACTGGGACCTGACCGGCCACGTCCCGCACGACTGTGTCACCTGGACCAACCTTTACCCCAGCGGAGAGTGCGACCCCGTCACATCCGTGATGCCGGACTGGCAGGGGCGTATCTGGTGGGTCACGCGCCAAGGCCGCGTCGGCACCGTCGACCCGGCGAGCGGCACCATCCGTTCGATGCGCCTGCCCGGTGAGGAGATCCAGAACTCCTTCTCCGTTGCTGCCGATGGCGTGTCGATCGTCTCCGACCACGCCCTGTACGAATTCACCGCCGCGGCGGACGGAACACCGTCCGTGGTGTGGCGGCAGGAGTACGACAGAGGCACCGGCGGCAAGCCGGGTTCCGTCAACCAGGGTTCGGGCACCACCCCTGACATCTTCGGCCCTGGAGGGAAGTACGTCGCGATCACCGACAACGCCGACGACCGCATGAACGTACTCGTCTACCGGCGCGGCCCCGGTGTGCCGACGGGCGAGCGGGTCCTGTGCAGGGTTCCGGTCTTCGGCTCCGGCGCCTCCACGACCGACAACTCTCTGATCAGCTGGGAAAACAGCCTGGTCGTCGAGAACAACCACGGCTACGAGAACGTCGGATCGCTCCCCTTCGGACGAAGCGTCGTCGGCGGCGTCACCCGCATCGACGTCCGCCCCGACGGCAGCGGATGCCACACGGTGTGGGAGAGCAGCGAACGAGCCCCGTCCGTCGTGCCGAAGCTCTCCACCGCGAACGGCTTGATCTACCTGTACACCAAGGATCCGAACCCCCTCGGCGTCGCCGCCTGGTATCTGACGGCCGTGGACTTCCGTACGGGCGCCACCCGGTGGAAGCAGCTCGTCGGGACCGGCCTTCTCTACGACAACAACTGGGCACCGGTGACCATCGGTCCCGACGGCACCGCATACGTGGGCGTCTTCAACGGCCTCACCTCCGTCCACGACGGGGAACAGCGCCGGTAGCGAACGCCCCGGTCGCAACGCCCTGTGTGAACGCCGAAGCGATTGTGGATGGCGACATGGCTCTTGTAGCCCGCAGTGGACCCTGCTTTCCTGATTAGGAAAGTTTCCTATCAATCCCCCACATGAACGAGGCTCACCATGAGGGCATCACCTCCGTCGCCACGTCTGTCACCCCGGCGGGGTGCGGCAGCCGCCGTGCTCGGGAGCATCCTCCTGCTCCTCCTCAGCGTCATCCCGATCGGCTCCGCCCGAGCGGCCGGCACCGATCAGCGTGCCGCCGCCGCCACGCCGGTCTCGGTCAACGGACAACTCAGGGTCTGTGGCACCAAGCTGTGCAACAGCCGCGGGAACGCCATCCAGTTGCGGGGCATGAGCACCCACGGCACCCAGTGGTACCCGCACTGCCTGACCAGCGGTTCGCTCGACGCCCTGGCCCGCGACTGGAAGTCCGACGTCCTGCGCGTGTCGACCTACGTACAGGAAGGCGGCTACGAGACGAACCCCGAGCACTTCACCAACCTCGCGAACTCCCTCATACAGCAGGCGAGCGACCGCGGCATGTACGTGATCGTCGACTGGCACATGCTCACCCCGGGCGACCCCCACGCCAACCTGAGCAAGGCCCGTCAGTTCTTCACCGACATCGCCAACCGCAACAAGGGCCGGAACAACGTCCTCTACGAGATCGCGAACGAGCCCAGCGCAGTGAGCTGGTCGCGGATCAAGAGCTACGCGGAGCAGATCATCCCGACGATCCGCGCCGTGGACTCCGACGCACCTGTGCTGGTCGGCACGCGCGCGTGGTCCTCGTTCGGAGTCTCCGAGGGCGCCGACGAATCGGAAGTGGTGAACAATCCCGTCCGGGCGTCCAACATCATGTACACCTTCCACTTCTACGCGTACTCGCACCGCGACGAGTACCTGGCGACCCTTTCCCGCGCCGCCGACAAGCTCCCGGTGTTCGTCACCGAGTTCGGCACCCAGAACTACGCCGGTGAGGGCAGCAACGACTTCGCCATGTCGCAGCGCTACCTCGACCTCATGGCCGCCAAGAAGATCAGCTGGGTGAACTGGAACTTCTCCGACGACAACCGCTCCGGAGCCGTCTTCAAGACCGGGACGTGCGACAGGTCCGGCCCGTGGTCCGGCACCTCGCCGCTGAAGCCCGCCGGGGTCTGGATTCGCGAGCGCGTCATGTCGCCGGACAACTGGTGATGAGCGAACGCCGTTGAGTGTGCTCGGATCAGGTGGCCTGTGTGTCTCACACAGGCCACCTGATCCGGACCTCACACGGTGAAGGGGCCTCGCCGCCCCCCGCGGCCCGGGCCTGGGCGTAGGCTTCGGTCGGCACGGGCACAACGGGGGCGGAACATATGGACTCTGGGGAAGCGCAGCGATGGGCGTCGTCGCTCGACACGGTCGTGGTGTACGCGAAGGGTGCGCTCTGCACCCGGGTGGCGCGGGGCACCGTACCGGCGGACGGCAGGGTGCGGGTGACGGGGCTGCCCCGGTCGATGGACACGGGCTCACTGCGCGCAAAAGTCGTCGGTGAGCGTGGCATCCGCGTCAGCGAAGTGCGCGTGGAGGTGGATGCCGAACTCCCCGCCACCGACGCGACCGACGGCCTGAGGCAGGAGATGGAGAGGCTGCGCGACGTCTGTGGCGCGGCACGGGAGCGCCGGGACCGGCAGCTGGCCCTCATCTCCGAAGTGACGGCGCTGCGCCCCGTTCCGCCGACCCGCAAGCGCGAGGACCCGCCTCGCCGTACGCCCGCCGACGCGTGGCTGCGACTCGCCGAGTTCGTCGACGAGCGACTGCGGGGCCTGCACCTCCGGCTCGTCGAGCTGGAGGAGGACCTGCGCCGCGTCGAGCACGAACTCTCCGTGGCCACGGACCGCTGGGTGCGCGCCTCCACCGACGTACGGTCCGAGCATGTCGCCACCACGGTCGTCGCGGTCGTGACGCTCGCCGGAACCGAAACCGGAACCGGAACGGGGGACGGGACCGGAAACGACGGGACCGGAAACGAAGCCGCGACCGGAGACGTGGGACTGGAGCTCGAGTACGGGGTGCCGGGGGCCGTATGGGTTCCCGCCTACCGCCTCACGCACCGTCAGGGCGAGGACAGCGGCAGTCTGGTGCTTCGTGCCTCGATCGCACAGCGCACCGGAGAGGACTGGACCGGGGTCCGCATCGGCCTGGCCACCGCGGATCTACGGCGCCGCACCGATCTGCCCTCTCTGCAGTCGATCAGAATCGGACGGCGGCAGTCCACCCCCTCACCCTCCGGCTGGCGGCAGCCGCCCGCAGGGCTCGCCGATCTCTTCTCCGGCTACGACGCGGCAGGTCCCCGTCCCGGCTCGGCCGCAGGGCCGGTGCCCGTGGCCGCGGCAGATCCCGTCCCCGCATCGCCGGGACCGCAGGGGTATGGGATGCCCGCCGCGCCTGGCACCCCGCCACCGCCGGGGTACGGCACGCCGCCCGCCATGCAAGGTCCCGTCGTCCCTCCGCCGCCTCCGGCGCCGCAGCAATACGGGCTACCGCCCGCCGCACCCGCTGAGCCCACTGGTTTCGCAGGTGCTCCGCCCTCAGCGTTCGACACCGTCGGAGCAGCCCCGGCGGCCCCTGCAGCTCCGAGGAGGCCGTCGGGACGACCGGGCGGTGGGCCCCGGTCCGCCGCCCGGCGTGGTGCTGCTCCCGCCGTCAGTGCCTCGGAGGCTGCGGTCCAGTCAGACGCGTCGCGAGCGCCGACATCGGCGTCACCGGCGTCATCACCCGTGGCGGTCGGGCCGCCGCAGCCCAGCGCCGCGGAGCTGGACTACGCCGCACTCATGCTGTCCGGCACCGAGGAGAACGACGACCGCCGGGGCAGGCTCTTCACCCACACGCCCTGCGACGCGGTGGCTGACGAGTACCGCCGCCGCGCCGACACGGTGTACACGCTGCCGTTGCCGGGACACGCCGTGCGGCCCCGCGAGTCGGCGGGCTCCTTCGACCACCGCTACGACGCCGTCGCCCGCGCCGACATCCCCTCCGACGGCACCTGGCACACCGTCACCGTCACCGACATCCCTGTCGGCCTGCGCACCGAGTACCTGTGCGTGCCGTCCGTGGAGCAGACGGTCTACGCCACGCTCGTGCTCTCCAACGCCACCGACCAGGCCCTGCTCGCCGGGCCGGTCGAAGTCACCAGCGGCGACGACTTCCTGACGACGGCCGCTCTGCCCACGCTCGCTCCCGGCGGCGTCCGCCGGATGGGGCTGGGACCGGCCGAGGGCATCCGGGTCATCCGCCGCACGAATCTGCGCGAGTCGACATCGGGGCTGCGCAACAACACGACCGTGCTCGCCCACCAGGTCCATGTGGAACTGGCCAACCGGCTGGCCCACGCCGTCACCGTCGAGGTCCACGAACAGGTTCCGGTCACGAACGAACCGGACGTCCGGATCGAGGAACGGGCCGACTGGGCAACGCCCGAGCAGGACGGGGGCCCCGACCGGCACGCCCCGGGGACCCGCCTCTGGCGAGTGGACCTGCCCGCCGGCGCCGACGCCACCCTCGACGGCGGCTACGACATCCGCCTGCCGGCCGCCAAGGCCCTGGTCGGCGGCAACCGCAGGAGCTGACATCATGCGCACGGACACCCGGCCGATCCCCCTGCCCGTCACCGCCGTCACCTGCCTGGAGGACCGCGCCCATATCGAGCGGACCGCCGAACTCGGCCTGCACGCAGGTGTCCAGCGACTGCGCCTCGGGCCGATCAGCGCACTCGCGGTCGACCGCACGCTCCACGCGGAACTCACGGGCGGCCACCGGGCGACCGTCCTCGACGTGCAGATCGTCCGCACCTGGACACCGCGGGCGCCGCTGCCCACCCCCGACGACTCCGCCCTGCGCACGCGGATACGCGACCTCGAAGAGGAGCAGATCACCCTCGGCCACACACGCGACCGGCTGCGCGCCCGGCTCGACCTCCTGGGCCGGCTCGCCGCCGATCTGCTGCGGGACATCGCCGAGGGAACCGGCTACGGCGAGACCGACGAGGTCCGCTGGACCCGCGAACTGGACCGGATCGACGCCGAGCGCGACTCGTACGCCGAGCAACTCCGCACCGCCGAAGGGCGCTCGACCGCCCTCGCCAGGGAGCTGATGGAGGTCCAGCAGGCCATCGACCTCTCCGAGGAGCAGGCCGCCGAACTGGTCGGCCACGTCGAACTGACCGTACAGGCCGAAGTCGCCGGGCCCGCCCGGCTGCGCCTGACGCACGTCACCTCGTGCGCTCTGTGGCGGCCCGCCTACCGGGCCGTACTCGACGGGAACTCACTGACGCTGGAGACCGACGCCATGGTGTGGCAGCGCACGGGCGAGGACTGGTCGGAGGTACGCCTCACCTTGTCGACAGCACGCTCGGCACTGGCCACCGACCCGCCGCGGCTGGCGGAGGACCGTCTCACCCTCAGGGATCGCTCCGCGGATGAGCGCCGGACAGTCGACGTCGAGTTGCGGGAAGAGGACACGGCGGGCCTCGGGCCGGCCCCGGTACTCGGCCTTCCCGGCGTGGACGACGGCGGCCGGACGCAGGTGCTGCACTCCCCCGCACCCGTCACCGTGCCCGCGGACGGCCGCGCCCACCGGGTGCCGCTGACCGCCGTCACCGCCTCCGCGAGCAGTGAGTACTCCTCCTCGCCCGAACTGTCGCCGCTGGTGACCCGAGTGGTGCGGTTCGACAACACCTCCGGCCACGCGCTGCTGGCCGGGCCGGTGGACCTCGTCCTCGGCAGCGGATTCACCGGGCGCGGCACGCTGAGCTTCACCGCGCCGGGTGCCCCCGTCGAGCTCGCCTTCGGCAGTCACGACGACTTCCGGGTGGTCCGGCAAGCCGAAGAGTCCCGTGACACCGCGACGTTGACCCAGCGAACCGTGATCACCCGCACGGTCAGGCTGCACGTGTCCCGCTTCTCCGCGCCCGGAGAGCGGGGCGAGCAGGTCGTCACGCTCCGGGAGCGCATCCCGGTCTCCGAGGTGTCGGCGGTAGAGGTGCGTCTGCGCAAGGATGCCTGCGCCCCGGAGCCCGACGCGGTCGACGCCGACGGCATCGCACGCTGGGACCTGCGGCTCATGCCGGGCGGGCACCGCACGATCACCCTGGTCTACGAGATCTCCGCGAGCGGCAGGGTCGCGGGGCTCTGAACGACCGCGGGCTATGTACGACCGCGGGGCTGCGAACGACCGTGACGCCGCAAACGCCCACGGGGCTATGAACGACCGCAGAACCGGCAACGACCCTGCCTACCCGGGACTGTCCTGACCTGGACGGCAGCCAGGCTGACGGTGAGTCACGAGGCGAGTCCGCACATCCGCTCCGAGGGCGCCCGCGATTCAGCGATGTGTGCCGTGTCACGCATTCCCGTGCACGTCTGAGTTGTCTGCATCACAGCGTAAATGTCCATTTAGCGCCAGGCTCGGAACGTACCCGCACTCCCGAAGTGGGGCCCACCCGCATCCTCTTGGGCGCGAGGTCCCACGTGGCCCATGACACAGCACTTGTGGCCCTCCCCGTTCCCCCTCCGCACGCGACTGCCCTCCCTCGTTCCACCGTTCCCCCATGGAAGGTGCCTCACCATGGCCGCTTACCTCTCGCCCCCTGCCGTGATACACGGCGAGCACGCCGTGAAGACCAGCCAGATCGTCGAGGAGGTGAGCGGCCGGCACCCGAACGCGGCGTGGTCGCCGCGGATCGACGCCATCGCGGCCAGTACGGGCATCGAGTCCCGAGGCTGGATGCTGCCGCTGGAGACCGCCGTCGCGCCCGGCAGCGGCAGCGGCCTCGATTCCGTCGGCATCGAGCCGGCCCAACAGGCGCTCATACGCGACGGGTTCACTCAGCAGGACGTGGACCGCGTGCTCGCAGCCCTCGGGACGATACCGGCGCCGCAGACCGTGCAGGAGCGCACGGCGCCCGCCTGGGAGGCCGTGCAGGCCTACGGGGAGCGTGCGGCGCGCGGGGCACTGCAGATCGCCGGGCTGGACGCCTCGGACGTCGACTGCTTGATCACCAGTCACTCCACCACCCCGGCGCTGCCGGGCCTGGACATGGCCCTGGCCAACAAGCTTCCGCTCCGCGACGATGTGATGCTGCTGCCGGCCACGCAGTGGGCGTGTATCGCGGGGACCCGCTCCCTGGCGCTCGCGGCCGACCTCGTGGCCGCGGACCCCGACCGGGTCGTCCTGATCGTCATCTCGGAGGCGCTGAGCACGACATATCAGCCCGCGGACGACACCCTCGAGTCTCTGATCGTCCGGTTGCTGTTCGCGGACACGGCGGTCGCCGCGGTGGTCACGGGTCGTCCGAGGCCGGAGTCGGTGCTGCGGCTGGACGCCGCCTGGCACCACACCCTGCCGGGCACCCAGGACCTGCACCGGCTGGAGACGCGGGCGGACGGCACCCACTTCGTCATGGACCGGCGCGGGCCGCGCGCGGTGCAGGAGACGGTCACGGCCATGTGGGACTGGCTGCGTGACCGCTACCAGGACGACCCCGACTCCTGGCACCCCGACGTGCTGCTCGCCCACCCCGGCGGGACCCGGGTTCTGGAGTACATGGAGCAGACGATGCCCGACGCGTGGCCGTCGGGGCTGCTGGACTACAGCCGGGACAGCTACACCAGCGGCAACCGCGGCGGCGCGGCCGTGTTCGACATCCTGCGGCGGGCGCATGACGCCGGACAGCAGAAGCCCGGGAACCGCGCCGTCCTGTACGCGGCGGCACCCGGTCTCACCGCCACCGCACTGGAAGGACAGTGGCTTTAGATCAAGGCCGCGCCACCCACTGCACCCGCTCCACCCGTACGGCAGGAGCCGGCCGTCGCCGCGCTCGCGAACGCCGCCGTGTCCTCGACGCGGCGGCGCGTCACCTGGCTACTTCCGCCCAGACGACCTTCCCGGTGTCCGTCCACCGCACCCCCCACCGGGTGGTGAGCCTGTGCACGATGCTCAGGCCTCGGCCACCGTCGTCGAGCAGATCGCCCCGCCTCAGGCGTGGCCTGCCGTTGCCGGAGTCACCCACCTCGCACAGCAGGCCGTTGCCGGCCCTGATCAGCCGTACCGTGATGGGACCGGCAGCGAAGCGGACCGCGTTCGTGACCAGCTCGCTGACCAGCAGCACCACCTTGTCCCGGGTGTCGTCCCTGGTGCGCCACTGACTCAGCAGCGCGAAGACCTGCGCCCTCGCGCGAGCGGGGGCGTCGTGGCGGGCGGGCAGCCGTATGGTCGCCGTGTCGCCCTTGCGGTAGCCGATCATCCGCGCGAGCAGCAGGGTCACGTCGTCGCGCTGGTGCACAGGGGCCAGCGCGGAGACGACGTGCCGCGCGGCCTGCTGGAGGGTGTCCCAGGGGTGCACGGTGGCCACGGCGTCCGCCAGCCTGTCGATGCCCTCGTCGATCGACAGGGCGGGATTCTCGACCAGGCCGTCGGTGTAGAAGGCGAGCAAGGAGCCGGGAGGCGCGAGGAAAGTGTGAACGTCGAACGGCTCCCGCAGCGCGAACTCGGTCCCGAGACCGGGGTGAGGGGGCAGCGCGAGCGGGCCCGTGTGCCCGTCCGGGGTGACCAGGACCGGAGGGAGGTGGCCGGCGCTGGACAGCGCCACCTGGTGGCTCACCGGGTCGTAGAGGGCGATGCAGCAGGTCGAGCCGAGGGCGCTGTATCCGGCCGTCAGCCCGGACTCCGCGTCGTCCAGCAGCGTCACGGTCTCGTCCAGGTGCTCCAGCACCTCGTCCGGCGCCAGCCCCGCCGACAGCAGCGCGCGTGCCTCCATACTCAGCTGGCCCATGGTCGCCGCGGCTCCCAGGCCGTGCCCGACCACGTCGCCGACCACCATCGCGGTACGGCCGTCCGGCAGCGGAAAGCTGTTCACCCAGTCACCGCCGACGCCCGCGCTGTCGGGTGTGGCGGGCTGGTAGACGCTGGCGATCTCGATGGTGTCGCCGCCCGACCGCGGGAGCAGCCGGCGCTGGAGGGCCAGGACCTGCGTGTGCTCTCGCTGGTGCTGACGAGCCAGGTCGACATGGTGGGCGGTCCTGGCCACCAGTTCCTGCAAGTCGAACAGCTCGCTGTCGCGGAACGGACGGTCCGCCCGCCGCCAGACCTCCGCCACGCCCAGGACGACGGGCGGCTCGGCGTCCAGGACGAGTGGTATGCACGCCACACCCGCCGACCGGTCGACGGGCACCAGGGCACGTACGACTCGTGGGCTGTCGAGTACGCGCTCCACCGCCTCCCGGTCGGGTATGACGATGGTCTGCGGAGCGTCGTTGCGCAGGACCGCCTGAGCCAGCAGGCGACTGGCGTCGATGGGGAGATCGTCGCCCGGTGTCACATAGCCCTCGGGCCACGCCCGGTCCGGCACCAGGGCCGCCCGCCGCAGTCGGATGCGCCTTTGCACCTGCCCGGCGACTCCCTCGCCCGTCCACACGGCGAAGTCGAGGTCGACGGCGGCCACGTCTCCCCAGGCCAGCAGGGACTCCGCCAGCGACTGCGCGGTCTCGCCGATGTCCAGCGAGGTGCCGATCGCGGTCTCGGCGGCGTACAGGTGCAGCCTCCGGGCCATGGCGATCACCGAGACGGTCAGACCCTCCTCCGGCGCCGCGGCGGGCAGGATGCTCAGCGAGACCACCAGCTCCGAGCCGTCCCGGCGGCGCAGCCGCTGGATGCGGGCGACGTGGGCCTCACCCGTCTCCACCACCTGCCGCAACCGTCGTGTGACCGTCGGTACGTCCCACGGAGGCAGAAGGTCGGCGAACGGCCTCCCGGCCACGGCGTCCAGGCCCGCGAACACAGGGGCGTCCAGATTGCAGCGGGTGATCATCAATTGCCGGTCCAGGTTGACCGCGCCGAGGATCTGCTCCTGAGAGCCGGCTGCCGGGCCGGCGGGTACGGGACGGTGTGTGGTGCGGTCGCCCCCCGCATCAGCGGGACCGGCGGCCTCTGCCGCCCCACCGCGCGGGATGTAGCGCCCCAGGGCTCGGCTGACCAGCTCGAACGCCGAGGAGGACGAACGGGAGGGTGTGGAGTCCATACGACTCTCTCAACAATCCCCGGCGCAGCACCGGGGCCGTACTCGGACCAGTGCGACGGGGCCCCGAGTTCCCTGACCGCACACCTCATTGAATAACAACGGGGGCCGCTTCGCCCACCAGTGAAATTGCGCGGCGACCATGGACAGGGAGGCAGCCGTGACTGGTGAGGGCTTTACTCCGCCGTACTCCCCTTCCATCGCAAGCTGCCACCTGCCACCTTGATCGGCCGGACCGGTCCTACGGCAGGTAGCGCATTTCTGGAAGGGCTCGCGCCGGCCCGTCGAGCAGGGGGCTGTGGCGGCGGCGCAGATGCTGGTCGAAGAAGGCGAGCGGGTATGCCTGCTGGATCTTCACCGCTCTGGCCGGGTCGAGGGTGCCGACCCATGCCTTCAGCTGTTCGTCGCTCATGCCGACCAGCGGGGCGATCTGCGGCATGAGCACCTGAGTGTCGCCGTAGGACTGATGGGTCGCGCCTTCGGCCTGGACATTGAGCCGCCAGCCCTTCAGATGGGACCAGAACACGGCCACGTTCGGGTCGTCGGCGCGGGTGAACTCGGAGGTCATCATCATGAACGGCCGGTGCAGATCAGTGGTGATCGTGGGCCACGTCGGTCCTGGCCGCATCGGGCCGTCCAGGCTCACCCCCGCCCGCACGCGTCGGTCCGTCAGCATGACGCAGGCGGTGGCCGTGCCGCCCTTGGACCAGCCCACCATGCCGATGCGTGACGCGTCGAGGGCCCCGCACAGCCCGTCGGGCAGTGGGCGGCGCTCGGCATCGGGATTGTGCCCGGCGGCGAGCTGTTCGACGCAGTCGAGGACGAAACGGAGATCCGCGGCGTAGTCCTCCGCGAACATCGCGTGCTCACTCCCTTCGAGCGGGGTGACGACCCGGCCGTCGGGCAAGCGGCTGAACGCGTCGCCGAGGTGGTCCACCGTCACCACGACGTAGCCGTGGCTGGCGAGCTCCTGCACGATGCCGGTGTGGTCGGAACGGTGGCTGCCTGCGCCGTGCGAGTACACCACCACCGGTAGGCCCCGGCCCGCGCGGTGCACGGGGGCACCCTCATGGCCGGCCGTCGACGGCGCCACGGCGACATCGGGCGGGAAGCCCGCGGAGGCGAGCAAGGCCCGCAGCACCTCGGCGTGCATCCAGGGCATGCGGGGGTACCGAACGGCAACGCCGCGGGCGGGGTACCAGACGCCGGCCATCAGACGGCGGTGCCGGCCCGGCCCGGGACCGTGATCGGGGCGGGAGGTGTCGACGAGGTGGAGCTCCGCCGTCCCCACCGGGTGGGGGCCGGTGGGCTCCGGCAACGTCAACCGCCCCGACACCCTGCCGGTCGGGACCGGCCCGCTGCCCCGGGCGGCCGACCCCGACGCGGCCCGAGCGGGGCTCGCGGCGACGATCGGAACAGCGGCCCCGGCCGCGAGCGCGGCTCCCAGCATCCGCCGTCTCGTCAGCCCGGCTTCACTCGTGAGCGGCATGGTCGTCATAGGCCCTCCCCAGGGTGTCCTTGATCCTCGGATGCATGCCTCACGCGGCCCGATCTGACGGCCCGTGAGCACGGACGAAACGCTGTCACCTGCCCCACTGCGGCGGCATCCGCCCACAGGTTGGTCACCGGGCTCGCATGAGCCCCCGGATTTACATCCGTGGGATGACCCACGGGTACGGGGTCGGCTCAGGAACACGTTCGGCGCGCAGAACCACTCCGACGACGACCGTTCCACCACGGGGGACCCGAAATGAGCAGTGACCAGGCGCGGTTGGCTGCGCACTTCGACGACATGAGCACCGCCGACCAGCACGAGACGGCATTCAGGCTGGAATCGTTCACCGCTTGGCTCAAGGCCATCAAGGCTCTGGCCGACCTCGTGCCGTACGCGAAGAAGTTGTGGAAGTGGCTCAGGAGGCGCTTCTGACCTTCTGCGAGGTCGGGTGCTCGGGGGTGGTCAGCCCCGTCAACCCCGTCGGGCAATGGCCTCGAGTTCCCGCTTCAGGCGGGCGATCGCGCTGTCCGGTGTCTCTCGCTGGGCCATCACGTCGTGGACCACGGCCTGGACCGCCAGATTCACCTGGTCGTAGCGCGGGGACTTGGGGCGTGGCTTCGCGGCCAGCACGGCCTCGCGCAAGGTCGGCAGATAGGGGTACTGGCGGATGAGCGCGGGGTCGCTGTAGAGGTCGGCCCGCACGGGAGGCAGGCCGCCGTCCGCCAGCACCTGCCGTTGGACTCGATCACTGGTCAGGTAGGCCAGCAGATCATTCGCCGAGGCATGGTGACGGGAGTTCGCGTTGATCGCGAGATTGGAGCCGCCCAGGATCCCGGCCGCGTGGTCCCGCGTGCCGGGCAGTGGCACCACCCCGAACTTGCCTGCGACCGCGGAGTCCGCACCATTGGCCAGTGCGTGTACATAGGGCCAGTTGCGAAGGAAAAGCAGCCGGCCTTCCTGGAAAGCCTTGCGGGATTCCTCTTCCTTGTATGTGAGTGCCTCCTTGGGGATCCAGCCCTCTCGCACTCCGTCGGCAAGGAACTCCAGGGCCCGACGGGCGGCGGGCGAGTCCACCGTCACCCGTTTTCCTTCGTCGACCAGGATGGAACCGCCTTGGGACTGCACTGCCTCGGCGGCGTTCACGGTCAGGCCCTCGTAGGGCAGAAATTGCCCTGCATATCCGTCCAGCCCGTATTTCGGTGCCAAGGTCTTGGCCAGGCGTTCCAGTTCGGCCCAGGTGCGGGGTGGCTTCTCCCCCTCCTTTTCCAAGATGTCCTTGCGGTAATAGAACAGGCCGGCATTGGTCACATACGGCAGTGCGTACAGGTGCCCGTCGAAGGTCGCGGTTTCCACGACGGGAGGGAGGAAGGTCTTGATGGGGAAGCGGTCGGCATTGAGGGGAGAGATCCAGCCCTCGGCGGCAAATTCCGAGGTCCATGCCACGTCGATGTTGAGGACGTCGTAGCGGTCACTGCCGGATCGCAGGCTGGTGGACATCTGCGCCCGGACCTCGTCAGCGGCTTCGGGCAGTTCGACGAGGGTGACTTTCTCCGCGGGGTGGGCCCGGTTCCAGTCCTTCAGGACCCCGTCCAGATATCCGGTGAGGTCCCCGCCGGTGACGAGTGTCATCGGTCCCCTGCCGCCGGTCTGCCGAGGTTCTGCCCCCGTGGCCGTGTAGCCGACGTAGCCGGCGCCGATCAGGGCAGCCACCAGCAGCCCCCGGCCCGCGGCACGGGTCCACCGCATGACTCCTCCTGGTGCAACGATCAGCAATTGCACCTTACTCGATCTGTCTAACGGTTAAGTATTCAGGGGATACTGGACCTCGCGCAGAAGTTCGGAAACCTTCAGCGCGCCGGCAGGGCGCGCCACCCAATAGACCTTACGTCGGGGAAAGGAGGCGGGCGAGATTGCGTCTGGCTCTCCTGGCCCTCCTGGCCAATGGACCGGCCCACGGCTACCAGCTCAAGCGGGCGCTGGAAGAGCTGCTCGGCGCGGCATATCCCCAGCCGAATATCGGGCAGATCTACGTGACCTTGGGCAGGCTGGAGAAGTCTGGTCTGATCGAGGGTGAGGATGTCGCTCAGGAGGCGCGTCCCAACAAACGGACGTACCAGCTGACACCAGCGGGGCGTGAGGCGGTGGTCGCGTGGTTCGAGGAACCCACCGACGAACCTCGGGTCCGGGGTGATTTCTTCATGAAGATTGCCCTGGCTCCGGAATCAGGGGCGGCCGATCAGATCGCGTTGATCAACAAGCAGCGCCGCCACTATCTGAACGCCATGCGTGATCTGTCGAAGCTGGCCGCGGCCGAGAATCAGGAAAATCGGGTGGCACAGCTGTTGATCGAAGGCGCGATGCTGCACCTTCAGGCGGACCTCGACTGGTTGGAGCGTTGTCAGGAGGAGCTGGAATGAAGCGCCAGGCGCCTTCCGGATCCGGCGGGACCGACCCCGCCGCGGACGGAGAGCAAGCCACGGAAACCGAGCCGCTCCTGCGCGCCGAGAACCTGGTCAAGACCCACCAAGCCGTGGGGGCCGCCGTCAAGGCCGTGCGCGGGGTGGACCTGAGTGTCGGGCGCGGGGAGTTCGTGGCCATCACCGGCCCTTCCGGGGCCGGCAAATCCACGCTGCTCCACCTCCTCGGCGGTCTCGACCGTCCCGACGACGGCCGGATCTGGATCGAGGGACGGCGGACCGACACCTACAGCGAGGCCCGCTGGGCGCTGCTGCGCCGCCGTAGCATCGGGATCGTCTTCCAGTTCTTCAACCTCGTCTCCCAACTGACCGTGGCGGACAACGTCGAGCTGCCGGCGCTGCTGGCCGGGTACAGCCCCTTGCAGGCGCGAAAGGCACGCGCGGAACTTCTGTCCGACCTGGGCCTGGAGGGCAAGGAGAACAGCACGCCCGGTGAGCTGTCCGGTGGTGAACAACAACGCGTCGCCCTCGCCCGTGCCCTGGTCAACCATCCCGCTCTGCTGCTCGCCGACGAGCCGGCCGGCAGCCTGGACAGCAAGGGCACCCGCGAGGTGCTGCGGCTGCTCTCCCGCTTCCACGGGCGGGGCCAGACCATCGTGCTCGTCTCCCATGACGCCCGGATGGCGAGCGCTGCCGACCGGGTCATCAGCCTCTTCGACGGCCGGATCACCGACGACGCCACGCTGAGCCGTGAGGGACCGCGGCCCCGTGGGGTCTCCGGCACGCTGGAACTCGGGGGCTGATCGATGCGTGCCATGGTGCGCTGGGTGCGGGCCGATCTCCGCGGCCACCGCGGAGAGGCGTTCTTCCTGCTGCTGGCGACCGCCGGGATCATCGTTTCCCTGCTGCTCGCCGGGGCCCTTCTCAGCTACGCGGCCAACCCCTGGCAGCGGATCTTCACGCAGTCCTCCGGCGCGCACGTATGGATTCAGACCAAGTCCGGCGCCGACCCCAGGACCCTCGGCCGGCTCGACGGGGTGCAGGCCGTGTCCGGGCCGTTCCTCACCGCGCCCGCCACCGCCGGCGTCGCCGGAAGCACGGCAGCGGTACAGGTGCGAGCCGTCGGTGACGAGCCACCGGCGGTGGCCCGGCCGCTGGTCACAGCCGGCCGCTGGCTGCCTTCCGGTGCCGGGGACGAGGTCGTACTGGAGAGTTCGCTGGCTCGTGCCCTCTGGGCCGAGCCGGGGGACGAGGTGAGCGTGCGCGTCAAGGGCGAAGCCGCACACTCACTGCGTCTCGCCGGCGTCGCCGACATCGCGGAGCCACAGTACGAGCCGGGCGAAGTCCCCGGCGTCGCGTGGGTATCCACGTCCACGTTTCACGTGTTGGCACCGGACGAGCCGCACGAGCAGGTCATCGGGCTACGGCTGACCGACCCCCAGGACACCGACTACGTGATCCAGCGCGCGGTCACGGAGCTCGGCGCCGACCAGATCGCCGGCATCTCCACCTGGCAGGACGCGCGGGCCAAGGCGCAGGGCGGCGACCGGCTCCTCGGGCTGCTGCTGGGCGTTTTCGGCGTGGGCGCACTGCTGGCGGCAGCGCTCGCCGGGGCGGGCGCGGTCGGCACCAGGATCCGCAGCTCGCTCCGGGACATCTCGGTGCTGAAGGCGGTCGGTTTCACTCCGGCGCAGCTGATCCAGATGTTCCTGGTCGAGTACCTCGCTCTGGCCGTGCTGGGCATCGTCGCCGGTGCGCTGCTGACCGAGCTGCTCGGAGCCCGTCTGCCCGGCCGTGCGGGGGAGGCCGTGCAGCTGTGGCAGGCGCTGCCCGGACATGTCTGGGTACCCACCGGTGTGGTCGCCGGCGCCATCGTCCTGATCACCGCCACGATCGCGTCGGTGGCCTGGCGGGCGGGCCGCGTACCGCCGGTGCCGGTGGCCCGGGCCGCCGTCCCCTCCAGCCGGAGGATGTCCGGAACCGTACGGCGCGCGCTCGGCCTTCACCTGCCTCCCGCCCTCGTTCTCGGCTGGCGCGGCGCTTTCCAGTTCCCCCTGCGCGCATGTGCGGCGGTGGGGCGTCTGGCTGTTCCTCTCCTGCTGATCACCATTGCGCTCGGCACCTGGACGACGCTCGACCGGTTCGAGAACGACCCCCAGGACGTCGGGATCGTCGCAGCGCTGACGGCCCGCGGCGACGGTATCGACGACTCCTCGCTACGGCGTCTGCTCACCGCGGATCCGGCAGTGGCAGGCGTCTACGCGGGTGCCGACGTCGCGGCGCTGGTACCGGGGCAGACCGGCACGATCACACTCCGGGGCGTGGGCACCGCGGGCGCTCCTTATCCGTTCGCCGTGGCCGAGGGCCGGGCGCCCGACGGCCCCGACGAGGCCATCGCGGGGCAGGGGCTGCTCGACCTGCTCGGTGTGGAGGTCGGGGACTGGGTCCGCATGACCGTCGGAGGCAGCCCCCAGGTCCTGCACATCGTCGGTCGCGGCATCGAGCCCGAGGACAGTGGACGGGTCATCTCCACCTCCCTGAACACCTTGCAGGAAGGCGATCCCGCACTGCGGCCCGACTTCTACGCCCTCGTCCTCGAGCCGGGCGCCGACCCGTCGGCCGTCAGGGACCGGATCAGCGAGGACGCGGGCGGACGGCTGGACATCCGGGAGAGCGCGAACCCGGTCGGCGAACTCACGTCGGTGCAGCCGGTGATCGCCGGCCTGGTCGCGGTGCTGGCGCTTATCGGCCTGGCCGAGCTGTCGACGACCATCGCCGCCGGTGTGCGGGACCGTCGCCGTGACCTTCTGGCGCTCAAGGCCATCGGGCTGACGCCGCGGCAGATCGTGGCGGTGATCGTGGCCGGCACCGGCTTCATCGCCGTGGCTGCCGCGGTGGTCGGCACCTGTCTGGGAGTTCTGGCTTCCCAGTGGCTCATCAACCTGCAAGGGGCGTCCAGCGGCATCGGCTCGGGCATCGCCCAGCAACCGCCGGCCATCACTTTGGTGCTCTTGGCGGCGGCTGCGGTGATCGGTGCGGTGGCCGTATCGGTCCTGCCCGCGGTGCGCGCTGTCCGACACCGGCTCGCGGACACCCTCAGTGACACGATGTGACCCTTTTGTCCGACGTCAGGATTCGCGGGTGCCGACGGACTCGGAAGTCGGCGTCGCCGAACGGCCTTGCGGAGCCGTCGCGGTCAGGAGCAGGGGCAGGAGCAGGGCGTCATATCAGGCCCTCGCGCAGTGCGTAGGCCACGGCCTGGGAGCGGTTCTTGAGCTGGTAGCGGCTGGTGATGTCGTGCAGCGCGCTCTTGACGGTGCGCTCGGAGTAGCTGAGCTCGCGCGCGATCTCGCGTGTGCCGTAGCCCTCGGAGACCAGTTGCAGCACGCGTATTTCCCGTTCCGACAGACGTGTCTGCCGCCCCTGGACCGCCGGAGGAGCCTGTCTTTGCAGCCGGCCCACATGTTCGAGTAGCCGGCCCAGCAGAGCCGCAGGAAGGGAGCCTTGCCCGGCCGTCGCACCGACGATGAGCTGAACCAGCCGGCACGCGGTGGCCTCGGCGCGCGGGAGGACCGCGCACACTCCCCATGCAGCCGCCTCCAACAGCCTTTCCTCGGCCAGTTCATCGGTGACCAGAACCACGCGAGAGCACCCACGGCTGCTCACCGCCCGCAGCGCGCGCACCGTGGCGTCCGAGAACGCTTCGACCGCTTCCACAGCCACCGTGCGTGCGGTGATGCCGTCCTTGCCGACGAGAGTCACCTCCGGCCGGCGCTCGAGCGCCACGTTCAGGCCGGCTGCGGTGAGGGGGTCGTCGGCATGGACGAACACCGGTATCCGCGTGGTCACAGACGCACCTGCTTCTCTTGTTCCTCACCAGAGCTCGGCCACGCACAGGGCAACGACGCCGACGCCGACGAAGACGCCACCCAGCTTGTGCTCGCTACGCGTAACCCCGCAGCCTTCACCCGGGACCGGCTTCTCGGCTCTATGCAGCCGGAGGGATGCTCCTGGCCGCGGCCACCCTGCCGACTCGGAGGCCGGCCCGGCTTCGCCAGCTGTCCGGTTCGGCGCATACGTCCATCCACTCCGTCAGATGGTCGACGATGTCGAGTCCGCGACCGCGCTCTTCCTCGAGGTCATCGCACCGAGGGCGGGACACCCGGGCGGCAGGACCGGTGTCGGTTACGTCGATACACAGAAACTCAGCCGACAGGCTCACGTTCACCGTCATCTCGGCGCCGCCGTGCTGAGCCGCGTTACCGGCCAGCTCGCTGACGATCAGGCCTGCGGTATCCCGGTCCGGCTCGACGACTCCCCAGCTCGCCAGGAGGGCGAGGATGAAATGCCGGACGGTGCGCACCCGGCACGCCTCCGCCGGCAGGGCCATCGTCGCCCGTCGGCAGGTGTCCGGCTCGTGGGGGTCAGCAACCGCCGTGGATGGTGCCGCCGTGCGGCTCGGCAGGGGACGGAACCTGCGTGGTGCGGCGACACCGGCTTGTGTGGGATTCATGTCATGCCTCGCTGACTTCTTCAGCCACCGGACGGGTATGCCATGCGCCTGTGACAGCGCGCGCTGCTCGGCGATACCGGGCACAAGTTGCTGGAAGGGCTCCCCGCGCCGGGCCCCGAGGGGCCGGCGGTCTCAGTCTCGTGCGGGAGCTTCATGCATACATGTTATGTATCACGCGGTTTCGCAGTCAATGCATCTGCGCAGCAAAACTCACAGGTAACCCGCATCGATGCATGGAGAGATCACCGCGGGGTGAGGTCAACATGTAGGTAAGCAGCACGGGAGCCGGAGAGCACCGCAGGTCGGCGGCACGGCGGCGCAGGCCGCATGGGGTCCTGCCACTCGTGCGGTCAGAGGTCGCCGAGGGCCCGTACGGAACCGGATTCAGTCCCGGTATGCCTTGGTAGCCGCTTCCTCCAGCTCCGCAGCGGCACTCTCGGGGTCGGACGGGTCACGCAGAAAGCTCTGCAGAATCCGCCATTGACTGGCGCCGTCGGTACCGCCGAAGGATGCCGGGGCCTGGTCCGACATGTCGAAGCGCACCCGGTCCTCAGCATTGACCAGCGCGTCGGCCATGGCACGAGTGGTCAGGTTGTCATAGGTGTGAATGTCAAGCTGCCGGTTCGGGGAAAGGAATCCACCGAGCTCCGCCCACACAGCAGCCGCCTCCGGAGTGGCAAGATATTCGACCAGCTTCATTCCGGCGGCGGAGTTCTTTCCGTCCTTGAGGACCACCGCTGCGTCACCCCCGCTGATGATGGGGAAAATACCGCCCTTGCCGACGGGGAAGGAGAAGAAGCTCACGTCCTGGCCGATCGTCGCACCGAACCGGTCCTTGGCGACGCCGGCGACGAAGTCACCCTCGAAGACCATGCCGGCTTCCGGCTCCGTTCCGAAGACCTTCTCCACCGAGCCGGGGAAGTCGGTATTCAGGGCACCTTCCCTGCCTCCGGCGATCAGGTGGTCTTCCTTGAAGAGCTTGCCGAGGGAAGTGAGCGCGTCGACGACGGATGCGTCGGTCCATTTCAGCTCATGGGCGGCCAGGGCGTCGTATTTCTCGGGTCCCGCTTGAGAGAGGTAGACGTTTTCGAACCAGTCCGTGAGCGTCCAACCGTCCCGCCCGGCGACAGCGAACGCCGCGAGCCCGGATTCAGAAATGCCCTGCCCGGTGGACAGCATTTCTTCAAAGGTCGCGGGCCGCCCGACATTCGCCTTGGCGAAAACGCTGGGCTTGTACCAGACGGCCGATTTATGGGCAACCTTGTAGTACACGCCGTACAGGGTGCCGTTCACACTGCCGTACTCTCGCCACACGTTCGCGTAGTTTGCCTCCACGGCCTCCCGCGCCGAGACAGAAAGCGGCTGGAGCCAACCTTTGCGTTCGAACTGCCCGAGGACGCCGAGCTGCGGAAGCAGGGCCACGTCCGGTGCGTCCCCGTCTTCGATCATGCCGCCCACGGCAGTGGACACGTTGTTTCCCGTGGACACGAAGGTCACCTTCGCCCCGGTCCTGTCGCTGAAGGCGTCGAGTACCTTCTGGAAGTTCTTCTGCTCACTTCCGGTCCAGGCGCCGGCCACGGTGAGCCGCATTCCGCTCAGCTCTTTGCCGCCGCCGTCGTCCTCGGCAAGTCCGGAGCAGGCAACGCCGGATACCAGAATGAGGGCGATACAGCCGGCGAGCGGGGTGTCTTGTCGACGCATTTTCGTTGATGTCCTTCTCGGGGCGGCCCGGGGCAGTCTCACCGAGTGAGTGATGCTGCCGAGGCATGCGAAGGCTCGGATATCGGCCAGAGGAATGCAGGCATGCTAGGGAGGGCTTCCCGAGGTCTCAACGAGCCGGCGCGAAGCGTGCACCTTCGGGCAGACAGCGCCGCCCGAGGCACACCTGCTACGGCGTCGCGGGGCTCGCCGACCGCCACCACGCGGCGGAGGCATCACGCAAGGTGTTGGTGCCGCAGTGCACCTCCCCCATACCGAGGTGGTACGTGTACCAGTCGTCGATGTACGACACCTTCAGGCCGGCCCGCGCATAGGCCGCCGTGACGGCTTGGGTGAAGATGTCCTTGCCGCCGATGACAGGACCCCACTGGCGGGGTGCGAGGTATCGGTCACGGCTGAGCAGGATGCCGTTGACCGCGCCGGGCACGTACGCGCTCGTCGTGACGGTCGCCCGCGCGGCCGCCGCGGAGCCGTGCGTGTCCCCGGCCAGCCTGCGCTGCTGGCCGTTCTTCTTCACCCCGTCCGGCAGGGGCGTCCCGCCACCCATACGCGTCAGCCGCGGCACATGTACGTCCTCCCCGCTGTCCGTACGGGCCATCGAGCCTCGGGTGTACAGGGCGGGCACTCGCACGATCTCTTGTTCGGTCACCCCGGTCGCACCCTTGAGGACCTCCAGGTTGGCCGCGATCCGCTGAGCTGCCATGGCGTTGTCGGCCGCCAGGTGTCGCGAGGCGAGGGCCTGGTCGATGGTCTCCTCCAGCGGCGGGGAGCCCCCGAGGCCCGGGACGGAGAACATCCTGGTGCCGCCGTGCCCCGCGCTCTGGGCGTCGCGCAGCAGTTGCAGTCCCGCGTCGGGATCCGCCACGCCGATCCGCCAGCCGCGCGGGGTGTCGGCGGGCAGGAACTGGACGAACTCGTCGACGTGCCCGACCTCCAGCCAGGAGGTGTCCAGCAGCAACGGGTCCTGCAAGCCCTGGGACTTCAGCAGCGTCCGCATCGTCGCCGAGGGCCGCTTTCCGCTGTCCTTGCGCCACCCCATGATGATCCGTCCGGCCGGGAACGAGTCCTCGCCCCGGGTGTACGGCGGAATGGTCTCGAGATTGCCCATGGAGTTCAGCGACCAGTCCGCCGGTGCCGACCGGTCGAATGCCTGCACCACTGCGACGTCCCGGCCCCGCAGTTTCTCGAACAGCTCCCGTCCGGCCGCACGGCCCGGTTGCGCCGAGCGCAGCATCACGCGGATCACTCGTGGGCGCCCGTCCGTTCCGGTCATGCTGACGTAAGCCGGCTCGACGAAGTCCTGCGCCCAGGCGTCCCCGTACTTGTCGAACGCCACCAGCGGCCGGGTGATGCCGGCCTTCTCCGCTTCCCGCTTCAGATCGGTGACGAACTTGCCCTGCAACCCGCTCCAGTCTTCGTTGCTGTTCAGCTTGGTGACCATCACCTGCTGGGCGTTCTGAAGATGGTGGTGGGTGAGGAGGGGAGCGACGCGCAGGGTGACCGAGTCGGAGGTGGTCCGGTCGCGCGCCGCCACGGTCAGGCGGATGACCGTCCTGCCGTCCCATGTCCGGGTGTCCCGGATCACGTCGGTGGCCTCGACCCCGAACTCCACACCGGAGCGCAACTCGGCGGCCGACAAGGTGATCTGAGGTGTGATCGGGATCCAGTCGCCCGCGCGCTTGACGAAGACGCGCGTGTACGCGGCTCCCGCGGTGACCTTGACGCTGCCCTTGGCGCCCCTTGGCAGACGCCGTATCGGTACCGAGCGGACACGGGCGAGGTCGGCGGCGTCGGCCGAACCGTTGACTTTTGTGTCCGAGGCGTCGTTGCACGCGGCCAACTCGGCGTCGGACAACGGTCTTCCACCGGGTCCGGTGACCGGGCAGCGCTTGGTGTCGTCGTCGATGTTGGGCAGAAGGACCGCGCCATGGCTCAAGGACCAGGTGTCCTCATCGGTCGCGTCGGAGCCTGCGGTGACATCGACTCGCCCGTCGCGGTTCAC
This sequence comes from Streptomyces sp. M41, assembly GCF_043673425.1. NCBI lineage: Bacteria > Bacillati > Actinomycetota > Actinomycetes > Kitasatosporales > Streptomycetaceae > Streptomyces > Streptomyces sp. M41. The sequence goes on from NZ_JBIMKE010000032.1 coordinate 39,393, forward strand.
ATCGGCACGCAGATCGGCGCGCGCGATCGGCGGAGCAGCCGAGGCGGGCGGGGACGGCGCGGCGAGGACGGTGCCGACCGCGGCGAGCACCAAGGCCACGGGCCCGGCGGGGTTCGTACGTATACGGCGGTGCGTACGCACAGCGTGCTCCTCTCACTCAGGCGTATGTGCACCGTGCAAGAGAGGAAAGAAGCGGTTGCGCGTTCACCGAGCTGAAAGAAATTCATGCCTGAGCGTGAGGTGGCCGCGCCGTGCAGACCATGGGCCCGCAGCTTCAACAGCCGCTCTCCTGCTGGCGCAACCCGCTTCGGAGTCCTCGCGTCCCACTTCAGGACGGACGATGCCGATCACCCGGGAGAGCACGTGGCGAGGAAGAGCCGGACGACGGACGTGGAACAGGACAAGGACCGCGAGAAGTGGATGGCACGCTTCCAGGTACGGCTTGCCATGCAGCCGGGGGTGGACAGGGCAGTCGTGCTCCAAGCTGTCAAGGAAGTCACGGCGCACTGCGCGCAGACGGGCGAGCACCCGCGCGCCGCGTTCGGCGACCCGGACGCCTATGCCGTGCAGGCCGCGGCCCGGCTGGTGCCGGAGGACCGAGCAGCGCGCGACAGGCGGCACAACACCGCCATGGACGCGCTCGGCTCCGTAGGCGACGCGGCCGGAAGAATCGCCGGCCTGTGATGGTGGAAGCAGCGTGACCGTCGGAGTCTTTCAGTGGTGCGCGGAGCATCGGGTCGCAGGATGGTGCCTCGGTGGCGGAGGTTGCCGCGGTGAGCGAGCCGGTCGGCCTGCGAGTCGCGCCCCGTCGGTCAGACGGCGGCTGCCGCCCGCCGGATCGCGGTCAGCGTGCGTGCGACGTCGTCGTCGGTGGTGGACCAGTTGCTGACCGAGATTCGCATGACGCGACGGCCCTGCCAGGTGGATCCGCTGATCCAGGCAGTTCCCTCCTCCAGAAGCCGGCTCATGACCCGGTCGGTGCGCGCGTCGTCACCGAAGGTGGCGCAAACCTGGGTGAAGACAACGTCGTTGAGGACGCTCGCCCCCTCGATCGCGGCGATGCCGGCGGCGAATTCCCCGGCATGCCGGCACAAGCCGTCGACAAGGTCGGCGACCCCGTCGCGCCCCAGGGAGCGTAGGGCGGCCCACACGGGGAAGGCACGGCCGCGTCGCGAGAGTTCGGGCACCGTGTCGGCCGGATCGCCGCGCTCATCGTGGATGAGGTAAGCGCCCTTGCGGCTCATCGCCGCCCGGAGCGCCCCCGCGTCGCGTACCACAGCCAGGCCGCAGTCGTAGGGGACGTTCAGGGTTTTGTGGGCATCGGTGGCCCACGAGTCGGCGTCGGGGCACCCCGTGGTCCAGTGAGCGAGTCGGGGAGATGCCGCCGCCCACAGCCCGAAGGCGCCATCGACGTGCACCCAAGCAGAGGCCTCACGGGCGGCACCGACGGCTTGCGGGAAGGGGTCGAAGCCGCCGGAGTGCAGGTTCCCGGCCTGTAGGACCACGATCGTCGGTGCCGGCGCCTCGGTGGTCAGCGTGTGGCGTAGATCGTCCGCCCGGATGCGTCCCTGATCGTCTGTCGCCACCAGTTCGGGCTCTCCCAGACCGAGTTGGCTCAGGGCCAGGTCGATGGCGATGTGCCGCTCGGCGCCGGCGATCACGCGCACGGCGGGGGCTCCGGTCAGTCCGTCCCGGGCCACGTTCCAGCCGACGTTGCCGAGCACGGCGTCGCGCGCCGCGGCCAGACAGGCGAAGTTGGCCATGGTGGCGCCGGTTGTGAAGCCGACGCCGGAAGCCGGGGGCAGGTCGAGCAGATCGAGCAGCCACGCGCCGGCGATGTCCTCTGCCGCCGCACAGGCGGGCGAGACGGCCCGCATCACACAGTTCTGGTCCCAGGCGCTGACCAGCCAGTCGGCGGCGAGGGCGGCGGGGAGGCTGCCCCCGACGACGAAGCCGTAGAAGCGGCCTCCAGGGAAGGCGGTCAGACCGGGCTCGCAGGCCGTGGCGAGCAGGTCGACGACATCGGCGGGAGAGGTGGGGCCGTCGGGCAGACCGGGGCCCAGAGCGCGGACGATCTCCTCGGCCGGGGCGCGGGCGGGTACGGGTCGGTCGGAGAGCCCGGCCAGCCAGCGCACCGCGTGTTCGTACGCCCTGTGGAGCGCCATTTCCCGCGCGTCCATACCCAGACTATGAAACCGGCGTCCCCGGCACGCAACCCGGCACCGAGCGCCGGCCGTCGTCGGATCGATGAGGGTCGGGCCACCACGCCGCCGACGCGCCCTGCCGCCCTGAGGGCCGCCTGACACCGCGACGCCGGCGATCCGGTGGCGCTACGAGTGGGTTCCGAGCGTGGTCATACGCCGAACCGGGGACAGCGCGATCGGGATCCACACACCGGCAAGGCAGGCGGCCGAGGCACCCAGGGCCCATCGGATGCCACAGGTGGTGGCCACGGCACCCGCTGTTGCGGACCCGAGCGCGACAGCGCCGGTGAAGAGCACGCGCATGGTGCCGTTGACCCGTGCCATGAGGCCGGCGGGGGTGACGTGCTGCCGGAAGGTCGTCATCAGGACGGAGTCGAAGCCGACTTTGAGCATGATCAGCGCCCACCCGACCGCTGCGAGGGGGGCGGGCACGGGTCGGCCGAGCAGAGGGATGGCGAAGGCCAGGGGTGCGACCGCGATCCCGACGAGCAGGACGGCTCGGCCCGCACCAAGCTTGTCGGCCAGCCGTACGGCTGTCATGGCGCCGATCAAGCCACCGACACCGCCGGCCCCGAGGAACATTCCGAGAGACCCCTCACTCCAGCCGAGTTCAGTCAGGGTGAGCACCGGGAGCAGGATCATCACGCCGGCGGAGCCGATGTTGACCATGGCACCGGAGATCGCCACGGTACGGAGGACGGGCTGGCGGGCGACGAACATGACGCCCTCGCCGATCTCGTGCAGGAGGCGCCGTCGGGGGCCGGAACCGGCCGGACGCTCGTGCGTGGTCAGCGTGGACAGCCATCCCGCGGACCACAGGTATCCCGCAGCCACGATGAGCAGCACCATGGGTGCCGTCAGCAGCCCGGCCGCCCAACCGGCCAAGGGCGGGCCCGCGATGACCGCGGTCTGGGTGATCGTGGCCAACCGCGCATTGGTGTGGCCGAGCAAGGCGCCGGGAGCCAGGTCCTTGACGAAGCTCTGGGTGCCCAGGTCGAAGAACACTGTCGCCACACCCTGAACCAGCACGACCGCCAGCAGGTGGGTCATCGTCAGACGCCCGAACCACGCGGCAATCGGCACGGTCATGAGCGCAGCCGCCCGCACCAGGTCCGCGCCGATCATGACCGGACGGCGCCGCACCCGGTCCAGCCAGGCGCCGACGGGCAATCCGAGGATCACGAAGGGCAGTGTCATCGCGGTCCGCAAGAGCGATGTCCCTCCCGCCCCCGCGTTCAGAACGGTGACCGCCGTCAACGGAACGGCCACCTGCCCCATCTGGGCACCCCACAACGCGACTCCGGAGGCCGTGAGATACCGAGCTCGGCCCCGCGGATCGGTCGCCGGTCCCGTAGCGGTTGCTACTGCTGTCTCTGTCATGGCAGGCAGCCTCCGGGACGCGGCTCCCGGCCTCAATGGATTCACGCTAGAGTGAATCCTCGTGGCGTCGACGCTCACCTTGTCCTTGAGTACGGCCGATCTGAGCCAGTTGCGCTGGGCCGTCTCGCCGGCCTGGGAGCTGTTGGCGTCCATCAGGACTCTGACCCGGCCGGCGAGCCACGTGATCCACATGCCATGGCTGTCCGACCACCGCCATGACCCGCTCCTCACCGGACCTGGGATTCCCTCAGCGCGCGACATCACCGCCGGCCCGATGAACTTGCTTCCAGGGTTCCTCGCGCCCACTCCGCTGTCGCCCCTGACCGCGCTCGACGACGAACTCGACGAGGTGCGCCGCACCCCCGCCCATGTCGTCCGCCGCGACCTGGCCGCAGCGTTCGGCGAGGATCTGCCGGCCAGCCTGGCACCGATGCTCCGCGCTCCCCGACGGGAACTGCAAGCGATCGTGGGTGACTTGCGTCGGTACTGGCAGCGCACCCTGGCCCCGGCCTGGCCGAAGATCCGAGCCCTGCTGGAGTCCGACATTCACTACCGGGCGCGCTCGCTGACCGAGCGCGGACCGGCGGCGATGTTCGCGGACTTCCACCCCGATCTGACCTTCGACCAGGCCACCGGAACCCTGCAGATCACCAGCCGACAGGCAGGACTTCTCGATCCGCATCGCTCGCTCGAAGGACGCGGTTTGGTCCTGGTGCCGTCGGCGTTCGCGTGGCCGAGGCTCTACTTCAAGACGTCAGCGCCTTGGATCCCCGTGATCCGCTATCCCGTCCGTGGCATCGGCTCCCTCTGGGAAACACCCGCCGACACCACCGACTTGGCGCCCGTGTTCGGCTCCACCCGCGCCATGCTCCTCAATCTCCTCGAAACCCCGGCCAGTACGTTGGAACTTGCCGCACGGACCGGACTGGCTCCTGGCGGTGTATCCGCACACCTGCACAAGCTCGCCCAAGCCGGCCTCATCGCACCCCACCGAACAGGCCGCGTCGTGCTCTATGCCCGAACTGCCCGAGGTGAAGGCCTGTACCGCTGAGGCCGGCCGACCTGGCGATTCCCGAGTCGCAGCGGGAACTCGATGCCCTTGCAGCGACGCACTACCAGATGCCTCCGCCCCCGCAGCTTCAACGCCCCAGCCATGCCCACGAGATGGGGCCGCTCAGCGCCTCGCGCCACACGCCTTACGGTCGCTCACACGCAGCCAGCCTCTCCGCGTTGCCATGCTGGCCCGAGTACCCCGCTCCGATCGTCGTGACCGCGCCCGGCGGAAGGGTGACGCACGGTCCGGTTGCCCCGTCCAGATAGACGACCCTCACGCTGACCGTGTCCGCACAGTGGTTGGCAGCGGTGACATACCGCCAGCTCTCGTGCATCTCCACGCACGCCGGGGCGGGCCCGAGCGTCCCGTCCTGTGCGACCGCGGATGCGGGCGGGCTGAACGGAAGGCATAAAGCTGTGACGGCCACGGCGGATATAGCGGCTCGTTTCATCCAAGTATGCATAGTTTGCACTCCTCACCGTTTCAAGCGAACTGTGTTTGTAGTGAAGGGAATTGAAGCCAGATACGCCTTCAAGTCTTCACAAGCTGAAGACTTCTGTGGAGCCTGGCGAAGTACAAGTCGATGAAGTGCTCTTTCGGACAGCCCGCCCGTTGCGGACCCGAATCCCTCCGACCGGTGCGGATGCCGTCCTGGGGACGTCCGTAGGCCAGATGACAGTTCAACCATTCAGTGGTCCCGGGCTCTGGACACGGCAACCGGGCAGGCCAGAGGCCACCGACACCACCTGACGGGCCGCGCGTTGCAAGCGTTGTGAGGGTGACCGACGCCATAGCTGGCCTGAAGTGAACGCCCCCACTACGCTGCTGCTCGACAGCTCAACAGGGGGCACGGAGTTGCAGGCACCGATACCGCAGCACGGCGACGTGAATGACCGGCTGGTGGCGACCGTCACGGTGACACGGGACCTGGACGCCGTTCGGGCGTGCCTGGAAGCCGACGCCGATCCGAACACTCCGGCGCCCGACGGCCTCCCGCTGCTCTGCACCGCCGTGGCCCGATTCGACCACGAGAGCGTCGAGGCGCTGACGGACGGCGGCGCGAACCCCGACCTCGAGCTGCCGGACGGTACGACCCCGCTGCTGCGGGCCGTTGACCTCGGTTCCCCGGCCCTGGTCGATGCTGCACTCGGTAAGGATCCCGCGCTGCGGCTCTCCAAGGCCGAGCAGCAGCGCCTGCTCGACTGCGCCCGGCACTGGTGCGAGGCCGGCGAGGCCGACGAACTACGCAACCGCACGCGGGGTTCCGGCCCGGTCACCCGGCGCCGGATAACGGACGCCGAGTTCACCGACGTCGAGGAGGTCTCCCTGGGCGGGCTCACTGTCCGAGCCGGCCACAGCGCGATCCTCACCTCGCTGGAGCGGACGTTCGGTGTCCTGCCGCCGGTGGCGGAGCTGGTGGCACGAGCCATCCCGTACCCGGAGGAGACCCACGTCAACTGGTTCGCCCCCAGCTACGTCCTCGCCCACCGCCGGAGCGCACAGGCATGGTCCGACCTGGCTGCGCTGCGCCACCACGCCGATCCCGTCCACCGCCGATTCCTCGCCGGTGTCCTGTGGCACCGGATTCTCCTGGCGGGTACCCGCCCTCGCCAGGACACCGACAGGGACGTCGAGTTCCTGGCGCAGTGGGCGCTCGACGAGTCGGACGGCCACGTGCTCGCCAAGGTTCTGGATGCCTACACGGGCTGGGACCACGCCGGGCAGGAAGCCATCGGCCTCCGGTACGCCGGCCACCCGGACCCGCGTGTACGCCGCGAGGTGCCGTACTGCCTCCTACAGTGGCGAACTTCGCCGAACGAGACGGTCACCCGTACCCTGTTCGCCCTGGCACGCGACCCCGATGCCGCGGTACGAGCCGCCGTCGCCCGGGTCCTCGCCGGCCCGCACGAGCTGTCACCCCCGACTCGGGACTGCCTGCTCACCCTGATCCGCGACACCGACCACGGCGTCCGGGCCGCTGCCGCTGAAGCACTCTCCGGCTGCCACGACCGGACGCCCGCTGTCATGGACGCCTTCGCCGCCCTGCTCGACGAGGACAGTCAAATCCTACGGCTGGAGGCTGCCTATGCCTTCGCCCGCCGCGACGACCCTCGCACCGAGCAGGCCTACGAACGTGTCGGCCCCCTCGGCCCCGGCTTCGAACATGATCACCGCGTGTCCGCCCACTGGTACTACCGCCGGAGCGGCCGGGCCGACCAGACCTGAGGGGCTGGGCCGAGGCCGGCGTGGTCTGGTCCGGCCTGGCAGGAGGAGTCGTTGGCGGCGCAGCGCTGCCGCGGTCGTCCCTCCGCGGAGAGCGCGCTGCGGCTCGTCCCGTCCTCTCACCTCAATCACCGCACACACTGACCGCCACACGCGAACTGGGCCATGACACTCTTCGACCGCGCACTCATTGAAGCTCCCACCGCCGTCTACGCGCGCCTGCGCGATGCCGCCGCGGTCCACCACACGTCCACCCCGGACAATGAGCCGGTGTGGGTGATCACCCGCTACCGCGAGGCCCGCGCCGCGCTGGCGGATGGACGGCTGTCGCTGGACAAGGCGAACGCGAGAGTGGGCGGCGCGTATCAGTCGTCCATGCCGCCCGAGCTCGACGCGCATCTGCTCAACATGGACCCGCCCGACCACACCCGGCTGCGCCGCCTCATCTCCAGAGCCTTCACGCCGCGACGGATCGAAGCACTGCGCGACCGGATACAGGCCATGGCGGACGCCCTCGTCGTCACGCAGACAGGGCTTACGCAGACAGGGCATACGCAAACAGGGCCCACGCAGACAGCGCCACACATCGACCTCATGCAAGCCCTGGCCCTCCCACTTCCCATGGGCGTCATCTGCGAATTGCTCGGCATTCCGGCGGGCAACCACCATGACTTCAGGGCCTGGACCGACACCCTGCTCTCCCCTGCGCCCGGCTCGGCGGGCGACTCACGCGCCGCGATGCGCCAGATGCACGAGTTCCTGACCGGCGTCATCCAGGACAAGCGCGACCATCCGGCCGATGATCTTTTGTCCGTTCTCACCCACGCCCGAGACGACGGTGAGTTCCTCACCGAGCAGGAACTACTGTCCCTCGCCTTCCTCACCCTCTTCGCCGGCTACGACAACGCCGTCCACCTCATCGGCAACGCCGTGCTCGGGCTGCTTCTGCACCCGCAGCTCATGGACCAGGTCCGGCGACGCTCCATGCCCATCAGAGCGGTGATCGAAGAAACGCTGCGCTGGAACCCGCCCTTCCCGCTGGGCGTGCGCCGGTTCGCCCTGGAGGACGTCGCCGTCGGGGACACCGTCATCCCGGCCGGTGGCCGCGTCTGGATCTCCATCGCCTCGGCGAACCGGGACGAACGCGAGTTCCCCGCGCCCGGCGATTTCGTCGCGGGCCGCCCAACTGCCCATCTGGCCTTCGGCCACGGGATCCACTACTGCCTCGGCGCCCCACTTGCGCGTCTGGAGGCGGAGATCGCCATCGGCTCCCTGCTCGACCACTTCCCCACCCTCGAGCTCGCCGTGCCGGTCGAGGAACTGTCCTGGTGGCCCTCCTTCAACAAACGCGGACTGCGCAGCCTGCCCGTACGGACGCGCCCGCTCGAGTCGGGCCTCGGCTGAAGTCCGCCCCTACTGCGAGGAGTCGTAGGGCTGGAGCAGTTGGTCGACGGGGGCGTGGTCGTCGGTCAGTACTTGAGCATCGCCGGTCCAGGAGGTGACGTCGTCACCGGTGGCGATCTTCCAACCGGTCTGCCTGGCGTCCAGTGTCTCCTGGGTCGCTCGTAGGTCGACCGGACGGTGGGAGGCGAGTACCACCAGGTTGCCGCCCTCGGGGGTGGCGGTAGGGTCGAGGCCGATGTCGGTGGGGTCTGCGATCACGGCCACGTGCTTGAAAATCGCGCTGAGCGTGGCCACTTCGGCACGCGCGAAGGCCATGTCACCGTGATCGATGAGGTTCGCGACGTACAGCCCGTCCTCGTCCAGCACCCGCCGTACATCGGTCATCGCTTCGACCGTGGTGAGGTGCCACGGCACGCTCACGCCACCGAAGGCGTCACCGACGACCAGGTCGCGGCTGCCTGCCCCAAGTCGCCGCAGGCCCAGCCTGCCGTCCTCGGCGCGTACCGCGATCCCCGCTTCCGCTCTGAGACCGAGTCGCTCGCGGTTGATGCGTACGACCCCTTTGTCGATCTCGGACACGGCGCTGCGCGTCCCGGGCCGGGTGACCGCGAGATAGCGGGGAACGGTGAGCCCGCCGCCGCCGAGGTGATGGGCCTTGAGTGGCTGGCCTTCGGGGAAGGCGGCATCGACCACCGACGCGATGGCGCGCACGTACTTGAACTTCAGGAAGGTGGGGTCGTCGATGTCCACGTAGGAGTGGTTGAGTCCGTCGAGAACAAGGGTGCGACCGCCGTTTCTGTCGGGGTCCGCGACGACTCGTGCGCAGTGGTACTTGGTCTCCGTGTCGCAGCCACCGGGCGCGACCGTGGTGGCGAGGCCGCCGACCAGGATCACCAGGGCGAGGGCAGGGGTGCCGCTCCACCCTCGGGTTCGCCACTCGATCAGCGCCGAGCCGACCACCAGCAGCGTTCCGAGGCCGATCAGTATGCCGCTCACCGGCAGCCGCGACACGAGAACGAAGCCGGTGAGGACCGTGCCGACGATGGCGCCGACCGTGCCGACGCCGGACAGCCGACCGACCACCGTTCCGGTTTCGGCGAGGCTGGTCAGACGCAGCTTCGTCACGATCGGCGTCACCGCGGAGAGCAGCGCGCCGGGTACGAGGATGGTCAGCGAGGCGATCAGCAGAAGCGTCGCCGGCGCCCACTGGGCTGTCGTGCGCAGCACCACCGGGGTGAGCGCGACGACCGCTCCCGACAGTCCGAGCGCCGGCCCGAGCAGTCGGCGCGGATTGACCTGGTCGGCGATACGCCCACCGAACCAGGAGCCGAGGGCGATCGCGGTGAGGGCGATGCCGATCACCATCGTGCTGGTCTCGAGGGTGAGGCCGAGGTAGGGGGCCAGCAGCCGCAGAGCGACGATCTCGACCACCAGGACGGCGGCCGAGGATCCGAACACGAGGACGGCCGCCGTACGGGCGCCCAGGCCATCCGCGCGAGGGGTGCCCTGAGCGGCAGGCGACGAAGACAATCCGGTCACGGACGACATCCTTGCATGCCGTTCATCGACCAAAATCCAGATGTGCCAGTCGATTTCGCCCGGCGGGGCCGACGACAGATTGGAACCGCTGGTGCAGGACGCCGGGGTTCGCTGGATGTCCGCCGCACTGCGGCCGGGATGGCGTGCGAAGTCGCCCCCGATCCATCCCCGTCACGGTGAACGCATGGTCGTCACGTATCGAGCCCGTCCTCAGGATGACCGAACAAACGGCTCGCATTCGCGTTGAGCCGCGCGAAGCCCTCGACCATCTGTGCGGCCACTCGCCACTCGTATCTCTGCTCCCCCGGCTGGAACTCCCAGCGGTGAAAGGCGAGTCCGGTGAATTCCTCGCTCACCGCCGCCCCCGGCTGCCGGCGCCGCAGAAAGAACCAGAGTCGGGTTCTGACACTCCACCGGCCGTCGGGCAGCGCGACGGGCTCATCGATCTGCTGCACCTCATGGGACTCGTCGAAGAACTCCGAGCGGGCCTCGATGAATTCGCGCAGGCCATCGCTCCCCTGCCAGACATGGCCGTCGACGAACCCGGTGCGGAAATCAGCGGTCAGGATCTCCTCCCGCATCACCTCGGCCGGGGCATGGCCCTGCAAGGCGACGAAGTACCGCTCGATGGTGTCCATCATCACCGGTGTCAGGAAGGGCTCCGGCACGACAGCCTCCGGGCGTCATTCACCAGGTCACTTTCATCGTCGTGGCGTCCGACCGGGCCCGCAACCCGGTACGGACGGGTACGAACGGGCGAGACGGCACACGCCGCGCCGTCTGTGTGCCGGTTTCGCACCTCCCGCCCGGTCCGGCCCAGGACTCTGTCCGGAGATCTTCAAGCGCGTCGCGTACAACCGCGGACGGGTCTTGATGGTCTGGCATATGCCATCACCGCGCCCCGCGGATCATGGCACTCCCAATGGCCCGGGACACCGCGCGGTGTCCCCGCATGCACTGGAGAACGCCGCATGCCCACACGCGTACGCATCGCCATGGCCACGGCCGCGGCGGCCGGACTGACCAGCCACCTGCTGACGGTCGGCGCCGGAACCGCCACCGCCGCAGGTTCCGGGCTGCAAGGCGACTTCAACGGCGACGGCTACCGTGACATCGCCGTCTCCGCTCCGCTCGCCCATGTCGGTGGCAAGGCCGGGGCCGGTCAGATCGCCGTCATGTACGGCTCGGCGAGCGGTCTCAAGGCCACCAGTCGCACCCTCCTCAGCCAGAACTCCACCGGCATCCCGGGCACCGCCGAGACGAACGACATGTTCGGGGCCGCCACGGCGGCCGGAGACTTCAACGGCGACGGCTACGCCGACCTCGCCGTCGGCACGCCCGGCGAGGATGTCGGCAGCGACAGCGACGGCGGCGCCGTCACCATCGTCTGGGGCAAGGCCGCCGGTCTGGCGGGCGGCACCACCGTCGCCGACCCGAACGTCTCGGGTCACGACAAGTTCGGGCAGTCGCTGGCCACCGGCGACTTCGACCCGGACGGCAGGACGGACCTCGCGGTGGGCGGTACCTCCGACAAGGTCTGGATCTTCAGGGGCGGCTTCACCACCTCCGGCGGCAACGCCGGCAAGTACTACGCCACGCCGAACATCCTCAAGGCGAGCAACGCCGGGGCCTTCGAGCTGACCACCGGTGACTTCAACGGCAGCGGCGGCGACGATCTGATCGTGGGCGGCTTCGACGCCGACACCAGCTACCGAACCAACGTCCTCATCTACGCCTCGCCGACCGGCACCAAGCTGGACAGCGGTTCCCAGGAGGACCTGGCGCCCGGCATCATCACCGGCACCGGAGACCTCAACGGAGACGGCAAGGACGACGTCGTCATGGGCGCGCCCTGGGACGACGGCATTTCCGGAGCCGTCAAGGGCGGCAAGATCAGCATCATCTACGGCAACAACTACAGCTCGTACAAGATCAACTCCATTGGTCAGGACACCGCCGGCGTCCCCAGCGTCGCCGAGACCGGGGACCGCTTCGGCCACGAGGTGTCCGTCGGTGACATCAACGGCGACGGGTACGCCGACATCGCGGTCGGAGCGCCCGCCGAAAACCTCACCACGACCGGCACCTCGGTCATCGACACCGGGGCGGTCACCGTTCTGTACGGATCCGCTTCCGGCGCCACCGGCACCGGCAGCCAGTACCTCCACCAGGACACGAGCGGTGTGCCCGGCGGCAATGAGAAGTCCGACTACTTCGGCGGCGAGGTCTTCCTCACCGACGTCAACGGCGACGACAAGGCCGACCTGACCATCGGCGCGAACGGGGAGAACGACTGGAACGGCACCGCCGTCAGCCTTCTCTCCAACGGCACCGTCATCGGCACCGCGGGCGCCGCCTCCTTCGGCCCGTCCACGGTCGGTGTCTCCACCAGCGGCCACCCGGAGTTCGGCAGCATCATCACCGGCTGACCGAGCGCCTGCCGGGTCGTGACGGGATAGGCGGCGGAGGGGATTCCGTTCGGTGAAGAGGTGATCGTGGCCGCGCCGGGGACAGAGAGGACGATGCCGACGCGGCCAGTGATCACTTGTCGCCGGTCCTCTTCACCTCATCACGCACGGCGCGAAGAGAGCGAATGGCAGCGATCACCTTCTGTGAGAGTGCCGGTACCTGGTCAAAGAGGTGCCCGAGGACAGCGACACCCCCCGCGACCGAGGCCACGGCGATACTCACCCAACCCGCAAGTTCCATTGAGCGCCTTCCAGAGATCGATACGGAGCCGCCGGGAGGGCTTCCCGGTCCCCCGTGGGATGCAGCCCTTCGCACCGGCCGTCCGCCAACGATCTCGAGAGGCAACTACCTGGATCTACGCGTCACTTGAGAGTACCGGACAAACGTAAAGGCAAGGAGAGTCTTCTCCTTGCCACTCTCAACCTATAGCTCACCGTGGGGCTTGCCGCAAGACCCGGGGCGTGGCGCAGAATCGGCGGTCGCTGCCACAGCCCGCGGAGTTGCGGCAGGCCGCCAGGGCGAAACACGCCCGGCGAGAGGTGCGACGGAGTTGGAGGCGCCGGTGCTTCGATCGGCCACAGCGGTGCAACGGAGCACGGCTGCCTCGGAGGTGGGGCGATGATCAACCAGTACGTCGTGGACCTGGAAGAGGTTGACGAAACACAGGTCGCGGTCGTCGGCGGCAAGGGTGCGCACCTGGGCGCGCTGTCGCGGATCGAAGGCATCAGTGTGCCGGGAGGCTTTTGCGTCACGACGGCCGCATTCCGGCGGATCATGGCGCTGGCGCCGTCGATCGACGATCGGCTCGATCGGTTGTCGCGCGTGGACCCGGACGACCTGAAGGCGATCCGCACAGTCAGCGCGCAGATCCGCCGGACCATCGAGGCGATCGCCGTCCCGGACGATCTCGCGGTGGCGATCACCCGCGCGCTCGCCCAGCTCGGCGAGAAGGCCGTCTGTGCCGTCCGGTCCAGCGCGACGGCCGAGGACCTGCCGACGGCCTCCTTCGCCGGTCAGCAGGACACCTACTTGAACGTCGTGGGTTCGGCCGCGATCCTCCAGCACGTCAGCCGGTGCTGGGCCTCGCTGTTCACCGAGCGGGCCGTGACGTACCGGCTGCGCAACGGCATCGACCACCGTACGGTCCACATGGCCGTGGTCGTGCAGCGGATGGTCTTCCCGTATGCGGCCGGCATCCTGTTCACCGCCGACCCCGTCACGGGCAACCGGAAGGTCGCCACCGTGGACGCCGGGTTCGGCCTCGGCGAGGCCATGGTCTCCGGCTTGGTGAACGCAGATGTCTTCAAGGTGCGGCACGGTGAGGTCGTCGCGAGGACGATCGCCGCCAAACAGCGTGCCGTTCACCCCCTGCCGACCGGCGGTACGCAGGAAGTGGCGATCGACCCCGAGCGGCAGGAGCAACCGGCGCTGACGGATGCGCAGGTCGTACGGCTCGTGCGGCTCGGGCGGCGGATCGAAGCCCACTTCGGCCGGCCTCAGGACATCGAATGGTGCCTGGCCGATGATGAATTCCAGATCGTGCAGAGCCGCCCGATCACGACGCTGTTCCCGATCCCCGAGACCGACGACCAGGAGAATCATGTCTACGTCTCCGTCGGTCACGGGCAGATGATGACCGACCCCATGAAGCCCTTGGGGCTCTCCATGTGGCAGCTGACGGCCATGGTGCCGATGCACGAGGCCGGGGGGAGGCTGTTCGTCGACGTCACCCGGCGCCTGGCCTCCCCCACGAGCCGCGCCGGCCTGCTGGACGTCCTGGGGCGAGGCGATCCGTTGACCAGGGACGCGCTGGAGACCGTCCTCGACCGCGGCGACTTCATCCCCTCGCTGCCGGACGCGGAGCCCGGCGTACCGCCGACCGCCCGCGCGTCCACAGCCGCCCCCGCCCCGATCGAGACGGATCCGGCCGTCGTCACGGGGCTGATCGAGCGCAGCCAGGAGTCCGTCGCCGTTCTGGAGCGCGGCATCCGGACGAAGACCGGCCCGGCGTTGTTCGACTTCCTGCTGGAGGCCTTCGAGGAGCACAAGCGATTCCTCGGTGATCCGCTGAGCATGCAGGCGATCATGGCGGGGATGGACGCCACGTGGTGGCTCAACGACAAGCTCCAGGAGTGGTTGGGCGAGAAGAACGCCGCTGACACGCTCACGCTGTCCGCCCCCGACAACATCACCTCGGAGATGGGACTGGCACTGCTCGAGGTCGCCGATGTGATCCGCCCTTGTCCGGAGGTGGTGGCTTTCCTGCGGGGCGTCGAGGACGAGGGGTTCCTGGACGAGTTGCCGAAACTCCCGGGCGGGTCCGAAGCGCGCGATGCCATCGAGGCGTATCTCGACCGGTACGGCATGCGCTGCGTCGGCGAGATCGACATCACGAGGCCACGCTGGCGTGAGCGACCCAGCACGCTCGTGCCCGTGATCCTCGACAATGTCAAGAACTTCGAGCCGGGTGCCGCCGAGCGCCGCTTCGAGCAAGGGCTGCGAAAGGCACAGAAGAAGGAAGAGGACGTCCTGGCACGCCTGCGGGCCCTTCCGGACGGGGAGCGGAAGGCCGACGAGGCCAAGCGGATGATCGACCGGGTCAGGACCTTCATCGGGTACCGCGAGTACCCGAAGTACGGGATCATCAGCCGCTACTTCGTCTACAAGCAGGCCCTGCTCGGGGAGGCGGAACGCCTCGTGCAGGCCGGCGTGATGCGTGAGCGCGAGGACATCTTCTACCTCACGTTCCAGGAACTCCACGAGGTCGTGCGCTCGTACGAGGTGGACCACGAGCTCATCGAGCGGCGCAAGGAGGCGTTTTGCTCGTACCACGCGCTCACACCGCCCAGGGTGCTCACCTCGGACGGTGAGGCCGTCACCGGCGCGTACCGGCGCGACGACGTCCCGGCCGGCGCCCTGGTGGGTCTGCCGGTGTCCGCCGGGACCGTCGAGGGGAGGGCCCGGGTCGTCCTGGACATGGCGGAGGCCGATCTCGAAGCGGGCGACATTCTGGTCACGCCCTTCACGGACCCCAGTTGGTCACCGTTGTTCGTCGGCATCGCGGGTCTGGTGACGGAGGTGGGGGGCCTGATGACCCATGGCGCGGTGATCGCCCGGGAGTACGGTCTGCCGGCCGTTGTGGGCGTGGAACAGGCCACCCGGTTGATCCGGGACGGTCAGCGAATCCGTGTGCACGGAACCGACGGGTTCGTCGAGATGCTTCCTTGACGTCATGTCACATGCGCGGTGCCGTGACGCGTCGGCGGTCTTACGATCCGTACCCGCGTCACGGTCCCCGTCGTGCTGCGGCGGCGGAAGGGCCCGGCAAGGCTATGCGGCTCGGGTGAGTTCGGCGCGGCCGAACAAGAGCGCGTAACCGGAGGGGAGTTCGCGCAGGATGCGGGTGAGGAGGTCGGCGCCGGCCAGGTCCGCGACAGCGCTGAGGACGGAGCCGGTGTCCCAGCGGGTGGTGGCCGGGGTGGCGCCGCTGCGGGCGGCGAGGTCCTTCACGAAGGCCCACCCGGTGAGCGGACGGGTGTCGGGGATCTGTTCGGTGAGGATGCGTGCGGCTTCGAAGGGGAGGCGGGCAGCCAGTTCGACGCGTTCGTCGCCGGTCAGCTGGCGTCCGAGTCCTGCCAGGACCAGGCGGACGGCTTCTGCTGCTCTCTCACGGGTGGGGTAGGCGCCTTCGTAGCGGACCTTCTCCAGCATCTGCTCGTACGTCGTCGCGGGCGTGTGCCGGAGGGGTGGACGCCGGTCGGCCATCACTGTGGTGGTTGCCTTTCCTTCGTCGGTTGCATGTCGTGTGTCGTTGTTCAGCCGGGAGCCGGGAGCCTGCGGCTGTGGGCCGTCCCGCCGGGTATGTCGGCGGGGCCGCCGCCGACTGGGCGCTCACCTCGCCTATGAGGGGAGCGCCCAGCAGGGGGGAGCACCACGCGGGGCGGGCCGCGGTGTGGGCGGCGGAGCGGCTGTGCCTGTCCTCCGCCGTTGAGCAGCCCCGCGTCGCGTGGCTCAGCCGGAGATCTGCTTGCGGTCGGATCCCCCGCCGATGGTGATCTTGCGCGGCTTGGCGCGCTCGGCGATCGGGATGCGCAGGGTGAGCACCCCGGCCTCGTAGTCGGCCTTGATGTGCTCGGTGTCCAGCGTGTCGGCGAGCACGATCTGGCGGGAGAAGGCCCCCAGCGGACGCTCCGACAGTTCCATCTGCACGTTGTCCGTCTTCGCCATGGGCCGGCGCTCGGCCTTGACGGTCAGCATGTTGCGTTCGACGTCGATGTCGATCGCCTCCGGGCTGACGCCGGGGAGGTCGAAGGCCACCACGTACTCATCCCCCTCGCGGTACGCGTCCATCGCCATCGTGGCCGGCCGCGACCAGGTCCCCGGGCCCATCAGCTGCTGCGCCAGTCGGTCGAGGTCACGGAAGGGGTCGGTGCGCATCAACATCGCGAAACACCTCCAGCAGGTTCGGGCAGTTGCTGCCAATGCGCTTCACTGAAACTGTTGTAGCATGTCATCCATTGGATGACAAACCCGGTGTCGTCCGGTCGACGACATCACGAGGAAGGTGCCCATGACAGCGTCCGATCAGCCGGCCGCCTCTTCCGGCGCCGACGCCCAGAGCCCGGCTTCGTTTCTCGCCGCCGCGGCGGCCCTGCACACCATGGACGACGCGCTGCGCACGGCTCAGCGGCACGCCCCCGGTGCCCTGGATGCCGAGACCGGTCCGGAGCAGGCCCTGGCTTCTCTGCTGCTGCTCCGCCAGATTCGCGAGCAGCTCGCCGGCTGGGAAACCGGCCTGATCGAAACGGCCCGCCACGCGGGGGCCAGCTGGGCCGACCTGGCCCATCCCCTCGGCGTCGCCAGCCGCCAGGCCGCCGAACGCCGATACCTGCGCAACCGGCCCGGCCCGGCCGGAACCACCGCCGAACAACGCGTCCAGGCCACCCGGGAACGCCGCGCCGCTGAGCGCACCACCGCCACCTGGGCCCGCCATCACGCCGCCGACCTGCGCAGCATCGCCGGCCAGATCACCGCCCTCACCGACCTCCCCACCAGCGCCCGCGCCCCGCTCGATCAACTCCACGCGGCTCTCGCCCACGATGACCCCACCGCGCTCATCCACCCCCTCAACGCCACCCGCCCCCATCTGGAGGCCACCCACCCCGACCTCGCCGCCCGCCTCGATGCCCTCGCCGAGGCGGCCGGTAAATACCGCGAGTCGTGATGAGTCCTGCCAGGTCTGGCGGTCGTACTGTCAAAGCCGGTACCGAGGAGGACTTCTGATGCGCAGTGTGACCTACTCGATGGGCGTCTCACTCGATGGCTACATCGTCGGGCCGGACGGCAACTTCGACTGGACGGCGCCCGACGACGAGGTTTTTCGCTTCTGGATCGACGACATCCGACAGGTGGGCGTTCACCTGCTGGGGCGACGGTTGTACGAGACGATGCTGTACTGGGAGACCGCCGACCAGGATCCATCGCTCGACGACGCGATGCTCGAATGGACCGGCCTGTGGAAGCCGCTCCCGAAGGTCGTGTTCTCCAGGACTCTGTCGGAGGTGCAGGGCAATGCCCGTCTGGCCTCCGGGGGCGTGGCTGAGGAGATCGAGCGGTTGCGAGCCGAGCCGGGCGAGGGCGAGATCGCGATCGGCGGCGCGACCCTCGCCGCCGAGGCCGCCGCGTCGGGTCTGATCGACGAGTACCGGGCCATGGTCCACCCGGTGCTGGTCGGCGGTGGCATTCCGTTCTTCCCCCGGGACGAGCGCCGGGTGGATCTCGAACTCGTCGAGACCCGCACCTTCAGCTCGAAATTCGTGTACGTGCGCTACCGCGTGACGCGCTAGGCGTACAGCCCCGGAGGGGCAGGGTCCGCAGGCCCGGCCCCTCCGGGCCTCCGAGCAGGCGACGGGACAGCCTTGCCCGCGCCGCCCCCCTACTTGGCGAGGATGAGCTCGGCCCTCGGCGTATCGGGGGCGGATGCGACGGTGGCGACGACGGGTGCGGCGACCACCGCTTCGGATGCGGGCACGGCCACGGGGGTGGCGATCGCGGCGACGATGGCGAGGACGGCCGTGGCCCGCAGGGTCCACTTCAGCACGGTGAAACTCCGATCTCGGCGTGGATGAAATGCCCCTTGATCGTCGCCGCCCGACCCGCACCCGGGCGTCATCCGAAAGGCGCGACCGTATCCGCCGCACGGGGGAGGCGGACCGCCGCGAGGATCGGGCTTCACACGAGCCTTGCCGCAGAGTGACGTTGAAGCCCACGGCCGCTCAGCAGGATGCTGGACCCAGCCGTCGCGCTGCTCAGGCGTCGGCCGCGTCCTCGACCGTGCCGCGCAGCTCCAGGACCCTGTCGGCCCCGGTGATCTCGCAGAGGCGCTGAAGCTGTCGGGAGGGGGCGGCCACGCGCAGGGTGCCCACTTGGTGGGTACGGATCAGCAGATTCAGGAATGTCGAGTCCGCGAAAGTGACACCCGAGGCGTCCAGGACGACCTTCGGATGCTTCCTGACCGCGGTCTCCAACGCGTCCGCCAGAGGCGCGATGGTGTCCATGTCGTAGGCGCCGTGGGCCGCCACGACCCAAGCGCCGCGCAGTTCGTACTGAAGCACCGCAGCCCCTTCCAAGTCAGGCTCACAGGCCTGTTCTGGCAACGGCATCCCGCTGGTGTGGCTCATGAACGCCGGCTTGACGGCCTGGTCCCAAGGCACCTTCGGGCTCCTTCTCTGCTTCTCCCTCACGGGAGCACGTGATCGATGTTGCCTGAAAAGTATGTCATGTATCTACGTTCAGGCAATGGTGTTCTCTAAGATGTCGAGCATGGTTGCAGTGCCCGAATCTCACACTGGATGGACGTTCATCACCAGCCACGCGCGCGTACTGGCCTCCATCGCCGACAACCCGAACGTCCGCATCCGTGACATAGCCGCCCGCTGCCGGCTCACCGAGCGTGCCGTCGCGCGGATCATCTCCGATCTCGAGCAGGACGGTTACCTCTCCCACACTCGGGACGGGCGCACGAACATCTACCGCATCGAGCCGGACAAGGTGCTGCGTCACCCGGCGGAGGCGGGGCTCTCCGTCGCTTCCCTGCTCTCGCTGCTGGTACAGGACGAGACCGAACGCATCGGGCAGCCCGCCGCTCAGTAGAGGCAGTCAGCGGGCATGCCCTGTCCCTACCGGCCGTCAGGCGTTGGCGTGTCGACGCCAGGTCGCCGTCCTGCGTGGCGCGGCGCGATGAGCGTGGGCATCCGTTCCAGCGGCTTGCTGACGACCCAGCCAAAGGGACGACAGGGACAGCAGACCGATGAAGACCATCAGCAACACCACCGACACCCACATGGGCCGGCCGCCGGGGTCCTCCCATCCCGCTGCCGCGGCCGAGGCCGCCCACATCAGGGCGCCGGCGGCGTAGAACGTGCGGATCCGGCGCAACTGCCGTAGGGCGCGTACGGATTCAGCGTGATCAGTTTCCGGTGTCATGCGGGCGCGGGTACCCCGATACGCACACAGAATCAGTCCTCGCGGGCGATGCCTGGTCCTGGCGCGCTCATCCCGCCCAGGCTCCGGCCAGGGTCAGCACCACGCTCACACCTGCGATGAGCGCCATGAACACGCGCAGCCATCCCACGATGCCGTATCCGCCGTCGATCCGTTCCGCATCGGGCGCGGCGCCGACTGCCGGGCTCGATGCCAGGAGACTGGCACAGTAAGGGCACGGCGTGGGGTCGAGCTGAGATCGGTACGCACCGTCCAGCACGGCGAAACGGTTTCTCATACGTGCTACAACTCGCGGTGGCCCATGCGGGCAACGTCCCTCGGACCCATCGCAGCCGGACCGAAACATCGGCTATCCGCCGGGCACATACCGTTGACCACTGCCAGACGATCGCCCTGCGCCGCCGATGGCTCGTGACCGCGTCGAGGCGGGCCTCACGGGCGGGGCCGCAGCGGTGAGCGCGGGGTGGGGGGCCGTCCGGCGATGTCGGTGAGCAGTCGGGTGCAGACGTCGCGCAGTTTGATGTTGATCCGCTGGGACAGCCGGCGCAGCAGATCGAAGGCTTCCTCCGCGGTGCACTGCTGCTGTTGCATGACGGCACCGATGGCCTGGTCGATCACGCTGCGGGACGCGAGCGCGGTTTGCAGGTCCTGTGTGAAGTCCTCCGCGTCGGCCAGTCGTTGCGCGAGGGCGATCCCACCGCCTGCCTGAGCGGCGAACAGCGCCAGCATCTGACGGTCACTTGCACCGAAGGCGTCGCGGTCGGCGGCGTAGAAGTTCAGCGCCCCTGCCGTGTGGCTGCGGACGGGGATCGCTACGGACAGTGAGGAGCGTATGCCCAGGTCGGCCGCGAAGCGTGGATAGGGTCCCCATCGGGTCTCCTGCAGTACGTCAGGCACATGCACCGTCTCGCCGGTGCGCAGGGCTTGCAGGCAGGGGCCGTCATCCTGGCCGTACTGCTTCTCGTCCAGCTTGTCGGCCACCCCGCCGGTGCTGACGACGGTCAGTGGGCGCTGCCGGTGTTGGATGGTCACGCCGCAGCCGTCGGCGCCGCATGCCCTGACGGCGTCATCGACCAGATGCTGAAGGAACTCTCGCAACGAGGAGGCCTCCAACAGCCAGTCGATCATGTCGGGTGTGTACTGTCTGCGGTCGGGCCGGTCCACCGTCCGTACCTCCCATCAGCGTCATCCGGCCGGGTCTCGCTGTGCGGGTACCCCCAACGCTGGGTGATGGGCACGGACACCACTGTGGAGCGCGACACACAGGTCTGACCGGAGCGCTTCGTTCGATGCGGGCGAGGCGTCCGCTCAGACGGACGACTCGACCGAGGGCCACACGCCGAACCACTGTTCGGCGCCGTACTCCTCGAACCGCTCCAGCTCGGAGAACCCCAGCTTCGCCGCGAGGCGCATCGCGCGGTCGTTGGCTGTCTGGGTGGTGAGCACCACCGGCTCGCCGGGCAGCGCGTCGGCGAACCAGTCGAGTACCGCCGCGCACGCCTCGGCGGCGTACCCGCAACCCCACGCCCGGGGCAGGAACAGGTAGCCGAGCTCGGTCTCCCCCGCCTCCGGACTTACGTGACCCGGGCCTTCTCTTTCGCGCCGACGCCGATCGAGCGTGATCATGCCGATCATCGCTCCGGCGAGGTCGACCACGAAAAGGCCAGGGCGCCGACCCGGCACCTCTGGCACCGCGCGTTCGAGCTCATCACGCGGTCGAGAGCCCCCGATGTAAGTGCCCACCTCTGGCGAGGCGAACAGTTCGAGGAACGCCGCTCGGTCTTCGGCCTCGGACTCGCGGAGCACGAGCCGTTCCGTCCTTAGCGGTGCAGGTGGCCAGGCGACAGGTCCTAAGAAGTCGGTCATGGCGGGCAAAGCTATCGCAGGCCCGTGAGAGTGATCCCGGAGAGAAGCACCCGGTCGAGGACGAGCCCTCCCGGGACCCTGCCCACGCCGACCGCACCGTGGCACCGTGACTCGGAATGTACGTTCGTACACTTACCGGGTACGCTCGTTCGCATGGCGAGGGAATACTTCGGACAGGACCCGCGTAGCAATCTGGAGCGCATGCTGGCGGGCGATCTCTATATCGCGGACGACCCGGAGATCGCCCGCAGGCAGCAGCGGGCCGTGCGGCTGTCCGGGCGCTACCAGGCCGCCTTCGCCGAGGACGCCGAGGGTGCCCGGTCGGTCCTCGCCGAATTGCTGGGCCATCTGGGCGAGGAGGCGTATGTGCGTCCGCCGTTGTACGTCGACTACGGCAGCAACATCAGCATCGGAGCCCGCACCTTCGTCAACTACAACCTGACCGCGCTGGACGTCGCGGCCATCACCATCGGCGAGGACTGCCAGATCGGCCCCGGTGTCCAGTTGCTCACCCCGACTCATCCGCTGGAGCCACAGCCGCGCCGCGACAAGCTGGAAGCCGCCAGGCCGATCAGCATCGGCGACAACGTCTGGCTCGGAGGCGGTGCCATCGTGCTTCCCGGCGTCACCATCGGGGACAACTCCGTGATCGGTGCCGGCGCGGTCGTCACCAAGGACGTTCCCGCGAACACCGTCGCCGTGGGCAACCCTGCCCGCCCCGTCCGCACCGTCTGAGCCGACTGTCATGGCCACCGGACACACCGACCCCCGGCGCCGCGAGCGCATCCTCACCGCCGCCCTCGACCTCATCGCCGAGGAGGGCATCCAACGCGTGTCCCATCGAAAGATCGCGGCGCGAGCAGGCGTGCCCCTGGGGTCGACGACGTACTACTTCAGCGGCATGGACGAGCTGCTGCGGGCAGCCTTCCGCCACTTCACGGACCACATCGTCGCCGTCTTCGACGCATGCCTCTCCACACCGTCCGACCCGGACCAGGCCCGGCACGCGGTGGCCGACCTCGTCCACGCCCTGTCCGAAGGGAGCGGGCGCGACCTGGTGCTCACCCAGGAGTTGTACACCCTGGCCGCCCGTCAGCCGGCCTATCGGGAGCTCACCCAGGAGTGGATGCGCCGCAGCCGCCTCCACCTGGAGAAGCACTTCGATCCCGGCACCGCCCGCCAACTCGACGCCCTGATCGAAGGGCTGACCCTCCATCGCGCGCTGTCCCACGAACCCCACGACCGCGCGCTCACCCTGGAGGCCGTACACCGCATCACCACGACGGGGCAGCGTGCTTCCTGACGCCGGTGCGATGAGGACCCCGGACGAGAACGCCGTGCGGAGCGCGTGGCTGCCCTACGGGTGGTAAAGGCCGTGCGCGCGTGCCGGGTCGGCGGGGCCGTCCTGGCCGAGGTGGAAGAAGTAGTTCACCTGCCATGCCTGGGTGGCGCGGGCCTGTCTGCTGGTCGTGGTCACCCATGGCGGATACACACGGAATCCGCGCTTGCCGCCGACGCCGTCGCGGGAGACGATGCCTCGCTCGCACAGCACCTCGCGCGGGAAGACGAACTGTCCGAAGCCGTCCTCGTCACGGCTGCTGATGACGAAGAGGTCCACCCCGTCGTCGGCGTCGAAGGGCCGGATCGGCCCCGCCTCGGAACGCTGCCACACGGTGACGAACTGGCCCACCTTCGTCGGCGTCGTCTTGGCCACACGGAACCGGACCGAGCGGCCGTCGACCATGAACCCGCAAGCCGCGTACTCGGCGCTCTCCGGTTCGGGCACCGGCAGCGAGCAGTCGAGCCCGCTCGGGTCGTAGACCGACGCCTTCGCCGCCAGTAGATCACCGTGAAGTTCCGCCCACGGCTCGTTCATCACCATGGCGCCATCCTGCCACCCTGCCGACCCTGCCATCGCGACGATCCGCCCGGCTTCGGCCCCTACCGAGCCCCTGCCGAGGCCCCCCTCACGGCACGCTCGGGCATGCCCGCGCAGACGGTGCGTGAGGTGAGCCGCCGGGGGCATACGCGTGGCAGGCATCCATCGGCCGGTTCACACTCCCCAAGGAGGCACCCAGTGCTGGGCATCATCGCGGCGGTCCTGTTCCTCATCGCCTTCCTCATCAATGCGGCGGACATATCCACCAACGACACCTTCACCTCGACCAACGTCATGCTGATCGGGCTGACGCTGCTCGCCCTGCACGTCGCCGGCATCGGTAGCGGCTGGTCGGCGCGAGGGCGCAGGCGCTGATCCGTGACGCGGGCGCCTGGCAGGATGCGCACATGGCGAACACCCCACCGATCACCCATGTGCGCATAGCCCAAGTCCTCACGGATCTGGGCATGATCACCACCGCGCAGGCACATACGGCACTGGAGGAGGCAGCCGCTTACGCCAGCGAGCCGATCGAGCGGCGTCATGAAGTCGCCGGCGCCTTGGAGACGTTCGGCGTGGCTGTGTCCATCCACTCCGAGGATGTGGATTTCGCCGACGCGCACTACGAGTGGCTCCTTGACGAAGCCGCTGCCCTCACCGACGGCAGGGTCGTCGTCTCCAACTACCGCTTCGACAAGGACAATCCCGACGACGACGAGTGCGGCCTGGGCACGATGCACTTCGAATGCAACGGAAAGCCCCTCTCCGTCGGAGTCGAGCAGCCGTCGAACGACTACCTCGACATGGGAGCCGCGCAGCTGGCGATCGAGGCGCTCAGTCCCCTTCACCACCTCGACGACCCTCGGGAGTTTCGCTGCGTCGAGCAGGAAGGCTCCGATCTCGACGACGACATCATGGTCCTGGCCTCGGCCGAGCAGCGGGACGGCCTCCACCGACACCTGGGCATCAGGTTCGAAGCGCGGTCGGGCGAGGGCTGACGGCACGATCCTGGGCAGGGGCCTGGCCCCCTCCCCCGCCGTAGGAGGGGACGCGAACACCGCCGTGGTAGCTTCCGCGTGGAGGCCGATGGTGCCTGCCCCGGACGAGATGTGCGCCGTACCCGGTCTGCAAAGACGACGCACTCAAGGAGACGGCATGGGCGCCGGCAATCCCCGGATCGATTTCACCAAACCGGCCCTCCGACCGCGTCCGCTGGATGTCCGATGGATCCACGGTTCACCGTCGGCCAAGCACAACACGGATCCCGACATCCAGGTTCACGCCTACGACGAGCACACCTTCATCCTGCGGCAGAACATGGCGATCAACTACGAGGCGCCGTTCATGTTCCTGCTCTTCGGCAACACTCAGGCGGTGCTGATCGACACCGGCGCCACCGCATCCGCCGAGTACTTTCCGCTGCGCCGGGTGGTCGACGAGCTCATGACCGGGTGGCTCGCTCACCACCCCCGCGAGGGTTACCACCTGCTGGTGCTCCACACGCACGCGCACGGCGACCACATCGCGGCCGACGGCCAGTTCACCGGCCGCCCCGACACCACGGTGGTCGGCGCCGACCTGGTCACCGCGTGGGACCACTTCGGGTTCGGCGCCGACCCTGATGCCGTGGCGCAGGTGGACCTGGGAGGCCGTGTGCTGGAGTGTCTGGCCACTCCGGGCCACCACGAGGCCGCGGTCACGTTCTACGACCGATGGACCGGTTTCCTGCTCACCGGCGACACGGTCTACCCGGGCCGGCTCTACATCCAGGACTGGCCGGCCTTCGCACGGACCATCGACCGCCTGATCGACTTCTCCGAGCGTCGAACCGTCAGTCACGTCCTCGGATGTCATATCGAGATGACCCGGGAGCCGGGCGTGGACTACCCGATCCGCTTCACCTGGCAACCCGACGAGCCGCCGCTGGAGATGACCACCGGCCACCTGCGCGACATCCGTGCGGCGCTCGAGGAAATCGGCGACCGGCCGAGGCGGCACCCTCTCCCCCACTGCATCTTGTGGCCGAGCGAATGAGTGCGCGGGGGCGAGGTTCGTCGGTAGCGGTCAGGCCGAGAGGGAATCGACTCACTCGGCCTCCCGCTGCCACTGCCACTCCCGCTGCCGCCGCCCCTCGCGGTGGACATGGTCAGAACAGGATTTCGCAGTCAGCGCGGGTTTCGATGCGGATGTCGCACCGGTCGGCTCCGCCGTCCTCGCCGTTTCCGTGGTCGGCAGCGCCTGCGGCGTCAGTGAGTACGTCGTTGCCCGCGCCGCCGTACAGCGCGTCGTTGGCCTCTCCGCCGTCCAGGTCGTCGGCCCCGGCCTGTCCGTACAGTGCGTCGGCGCCGACGCCTCCGCTGATCGTGTCCGCGCCGGCGGCGCCCCGGAGCGTGTCGCTGCCCGGTCCGCCGTCGATGCGGTCCACGCCCGCTTGCCCATTGACGAAGTCGGCTCCCGCCTCGCCGTCCAGCGTGTCGGCGCCTGCACCGCCGTACATGGTGTCGCCCTCGGGGCCGCCCACCACGGTGTCGGGCCCCGCGTCGCCCATGAGGGTGTCCTGGCCGGCGAGCCCTGCGACGTGGTCCTGGCCGTCCTCGCCGTTCAGCCAGTCGTCGCCGTCACCGCCGAGTACGGTGTCCGCGCCGGAACCCGCGCAGACGGTGTGGTCGCCCTGGCCACCGAGGATGACGGTGTCGTCCCCCGCGCCGGTGGAAATCACCAAGGGCGTAGGGGAGTTCAGCACGATGCGGTCGGCGCCGTCGGTGCCCACGACGGTGGCGGTCAGGGTGTTGCACACGGTGGGAGGTGCCGCGTGCGCCGCTCCGGGCAACGCCAGGACCGCCGTTCCTATGAGCAGCATCGGTGCCGCGAAGAGGCTTCCGCCGAACGATCTGCACGTGCGTCGAACAGAGCTCACGACCGTGTCCCTCCGGAAGATGCGGAGGAGGGCGGGACATGGGTCCCCACGCCTCCCACGAGCCTGTGTGCGGCCGGGCCGCGCACAGGGTCCTGTCGGGAGCCAATCGTTGCGCCGGGTGGCGCCTCGGTCACCGGCCGTTTGCGTCAGATGAGGACGGCGGCCGATCGCGGCGTTGGCTGGCCAGGCGCCGCCGGCCTCACCCTCTCGCTCACCACCTGCGCCTGGCTGATGACTGGAAGGCACTCTCCGGGCCCACCCGTTCAACGCCGGGAAGGCGTTCACATGGGTGTTGTCGCATCGCGTCCGGAGTTGAAGCTTTGGAGGACATGAAGGACGGGTCGGGGCCGCGTCAGGTGCTGTGGCGAGCGCCTGTGGGCGGCCCCGCGTGCTGACCGGACTTCTTACGCTGACCGGCGGTCAGATACGTGTAGGTGCCGGTGATCTCCAGCAGCCGCCGCAGGGACGGGCCGATGTTGTCCAGGTGGAAGACGATGCCGTCCCGGCCGGCGGAGCGGTGGATCTGGAGCAGGGTCGACAGTCCCATGGAGTCGACCATGCCCAGCTCTCGGCAGTCCAAGTGCAGGTCCTGAACGCCCTCGTGCTCCTGGAGGGCCGTGCGGACCTGGTGGAGCACGCTGTTGCAGGTGTCGTAGTCCAGGTCGCCGGTGAGCGTCACGCGCACGCTGCGGGGACCGTTGGGCGAAGGGGTCGCGAGTGGGTCTGCGTCAGAAGGGCTAGTCACGGTTCGTCCAGCGTCTCGGGGGTCACGGGCGGGCGTCGAGCGCGGTGCGCCCGGCGGCGATGAGATGGCGGGCGCGCGGGAAGTCGCGCAATTGCTCCTCCAGCAGGTCCAAACCGGGCAGCAAGGAGTGGGCGGGCACCCCTCGGGCGGTGAGGATGTGGGCGGTCCAGGAGAGGAAGTCGGCGAAGATCTCGGGGGCGTCGACATACAGGGCGGCGGTCAGGAAGTCGACGATGTGGGCGAGGTCTTCGGCCGTCCGCTCGCGCTGCGCGTCGGTGTAGTCGCTCACGGCGGGATACAGCTGCTCAAGGCGCTTGAAGGTGTCGCGTACCAGGCGGGTGGAGGACTTGGCGACCAGGGTGTACTCCTGGTCACCCAGGTGCGGAAGGTCGTTGATCACCTGGTGGGCGGGCGCCGGCCGCGGCAGCGGGTCGGCCAGCAGGTCCGCCGCCGCGCGCGCTTCGGGAGCCCAGGCGTCGGCGCCCAGCAGCCGGGCGTAGCGGCCGTCGACACCGAAGGCGAGGCCGCCGGCCATGACCGGCGTACCGGTCGCCTGGACCGCGGTGATCGCGTTGTGGGCGATGGGCAGGCGAGTGGGCAGGGAGCCGGACAGGCAGACTGCGTCCGGTCCGGTGCGGTGGATGTGGCCGATCAGGTGGGCGGTGGGCACCTGCGCACCGAGGTAGTCGACCTGCCAGCCGCGCAGCCGCAGAGTCTCGGCCAGCAGGCGGGCGGGCAGCGCGTGCCACTCCTGATCGACGCATGCGACCATGACGCGGCCCCGGCCGGCCACGGGACGCTGCATGGGCAGCGTGGCGATGACGCGGTCGTTGATGGCGGTGGCGGCGTGCTCACCGGCCACGCTCATGCGGTTGGCGGCCCACTCGATGCCGACCCTGTGCTGGACGGCGCCGATGACGTCGAGCAGCACCGCCTCCGGCTCCAGGCCCGCGGCCAGGGCGTCGGCGACGACATCGGCCGCCGAGTACTCGTCTCCCGCTTCAACCGCTGTCCAGAGCTTTTCCGTCCATTGCTCGCCCCGCTCGTCGCCGTCCGGCGAGGCGAGGCGGGCGCCGACGCCGCTCCGGAGGGGTCGTCCCGGTCTGTCGTCGACGCCGTGGACGTCGTTTCTTACGCCGTTGGCGCCGTCGACGGCGTTGACGTCGTTGACGTCGTCGTGGCCCCCGGCGCTGTCGAGCCCATCGATGCGTGAGTTCATGCCGTGTACCTGCCCCTGGTCGTCCCGTCCACCGCGCTGAGGTGGGCACCGCGGGGTGCGGTGATGGCCATGACGGCGATGTCGTCATGGTGGCCCTCTCCGATCCACTGGGAGGTGACCATCAGGATCCGCTCGACCACCGCCTCCGCGGGCATGCCGGTGCACTCGGCGGCGGCACGCTGCAGGCGCTGGTCCCCGAACAGGGTGTCGCCCAACGGACCGCCCTTGGCTTCGGTGACGCCGTCGGTGAACAGCAGGCACGTTTCCCCGGGCGCCAGCCGGATGTGGGCCGTGCGGGAGGTGATGGTCGGGACGACGCCGATCAGCGTCCCGCCCGTGTCGGCTTCCTCGACGGTTCCGTCACGGCGGAGGATCAGCGGTGCGGGATGCCCGGCCGCGGTCAGCCGCAGCAGCACGTCGCTGTCCTCACGGCGGACGGAGGCCAGCACGAGGGTCGCGAAGCGGGTGTGGTGACTGGTGCGCAGGGCGTTGTTCAGCAGGCGCAGCATGTTGGCGTGGTCGCCGGCCATGGGCAGCAGGGCATGCAGCGTGTTGCGGATCTTGCCGGTGAGTACCGCGGCTTCCAGCCCCTTGCCCGCCACGTCCCCGAGGACGGCGAGGGTCTCGGGGAAGTCCTCTCCCGGCGGGTGGACGTCGTAGAAGTCGCCACCGACGCGTTCCGTGTCCTTGCTGGGCCGGTAGCCGCCCGCGAACTCCACGCCCTCGGTGTGCCGCAGGTCGGGTGGCAGGAGTTCCCGCATCAGTGTGTCGGAGATCGCGTTCTGCTCCGCGTACAGGCGGGCCGCCGACATCGCCGCGCCCGCCCGGGCGGCGAACAGCCCGGCCAGAGTCTCCTCCGCTTCGGTGAAGGCGGCCTGCTGCGCCCGACGCAGCAGGATCAGCGCGCCCGCCGGTACCCCATGGCCCGGGAGCGGGGTGATCGCCATCGCTCCGACCTCACCGAACCCTTCGGGCACCACCCAGTCTGGAGCCGAGGCGGGGTCTATCCACCGGGAGGGGACCGGCGGAAAACCGCGCAGGGCTTCGGCGAGTCCTGGCAGGGAATCCGGCGCTTCGGCGACCGTGCCCCGGGACATGGCTCCTTGATGGTCACAGCGGACCATCGGCAGCTTCTTGGCCGCCGTGGGTGCGATCACCAGCGCGGCATCGGCCAGATGCACGGTGGCGAGGCGCGCCGTGACCTCCATGCAGCGGTCGAGGTTCAGGGAGGCCAGCAGGGCGGCGGATGCCTCGGTGAGGAACTGCGTGCGCCCGCGCTCCGCTGCCAGTTCCCTGGCCAACGACTGGTGTCCGGTCTCCTCGACCAGCCACCACGCCGTGCGTGGGCCGGTGAGCCGGGACGGGAACGCCGAGAAGTGCCGATCCCCGACGGTGCCACTGATCGGGCCGGGCGCACTCCCGTCCGCGCCGGTCAGCCAGTCGACGGACGAAAGCGGCTGTCCGACGCGGGCAGTGGGCAAGAGACCGAGGGCCGCGTCGTTGAGTTCCACGACGTGACCCTCCGCGTCGACGACCAGCACCGGGTACGGGGCATCGGCGGCGCTCACCGTGCTGACCGCACCGGTGTGGGGGCGGGCCGGGGAAGAAGTCATGCGACGGGCCCCTGCGCGGGGGCCCACACCTCACTCAGCGAAGACAAAAGAAGACGTTTCACGGCCACCGTCTCGCAGCTCATGTGTGCTGCGCAATCACTCAACTGAACGACGCCCCTCATGAGGTTCCGGCACGGACTGCGACTACCCCTGAAACAAGGGACCTTACCCATTCACGGGTTTGCGACACCCTGTGAGGTTTCACATTTCCTCCACACCAAACATGGGCTCGGGGATCCGTCGGGCACTATGCCGTGTTTTCGCCATCGAGTTCCTTGTCCCACGGACCTCGAAAAGTCGTCGCGTTCTGCGCCGGGGCCGGGCAGGATTCCCGCCGTGCGGAAGAACAGGGAGCATCGGGGACATGGACGGTACAGGCTGACGGACACCGGTACCGGGCTTGTCCTGGGCGTCTGCGACGAGGTGGAGGGGCTGTTCCGGGAGCCTCGCCGTGGGACGTACGACCTGTTCGGCTGGGTTCCGGACGGGCCCGAGGTGCGCGGCTGGGTCGGCAGCCGGCTGTGGCTGGTGCCGGAGGACGGGGCGCTCGATGCCTGGCTCCTGGAGGATGCGCAGAGCCTGGGACCGTATGCGCCGGACGGTCTCGTGCTCACCGGCCTGGACGACCACGAAGGCCCGCCCGAGGGATACCGGGGCCGTGTCCGACTGCACGACCGGTACCGGTGGTTGGGATCCTGCCAGGAGTTCGCCCGTGTGATGGCGCCCGAAGATCCGGCACCTCCGCTCGTCCTGAGAGGGTTCGCTCCCGGTGATCCGCTTCGGTGGGAACCGCGGACGAGTGCCGGACGCGCGACGAGCCCGGACGAGGCCGGCCTGGAGATATGGGACCGTCGTGGCGAGCCGCTCGCCGACCGGCTGCTACGTCCCAAGGTCCGCGCATGGCAGCCCTCTTCCCTCGGCCCGGATCTGATCGACGTGGAACTCGACGGAGAGCTCGAGCCCGTACCCGCGCACGCCCGGCCCGTCTGGGAGCGCTGGCTGGCCGGCCCTCCGGGCGCTCCTGGTGAGTGGGCCGGTCTGGACAGCCGGCAGCGTGCGGCCTGGTTGGATGTCGTCCGCGAGCGCGGCTGCCTGCTGCGACACGAGCGGCGGCCGGGGGGACAGACTTACGAGCTGGATGGGCGCCACATCTTCGACGAGCCGGCCCTGTATCTGGCACTCGGCGAAGCCGTGAACGGGCCGGGCGGGTACTTCGGTGGCTGCCTGGACGCTCTCGCGGACTGTCTGCGCGGCGACTTCGGCTACACCGGCCCCGCGACGCTGCTCTGGCGGGATGCCGCCACGGCGCGTGAGCACCTCTCCTGTGTTCTGACGCCGGAGGGTGAGTCGTACGACCTGGTCACCGCTGTGATCGAAGTCCTGACCGAGGGCGGGATGCGCGTCACCCTCGCCTGAAGCGGCGTAGGCGCCGCGCCCGCGGTCGATGGGCCGGATCTGCCGCCGATGGACCGGGCGCGCCACCGAGGGCCGGGTCTGCGACGAAAGGCCGGAACCGGGGCCGGACGAGGCCGGCCCCCGGTCATGTCTGCGCTGACCGCGACTCAGACATCGGCCCACAGGACATAGCCGCCCGTGATCACTCCGACGCAGAAGCTGGGATACGGCACCTGGCTCCTGGCCGCTTCGCACTCGGGCCGCGTGGCGAACGCCGCGATCGGCGTCCAGGCGGTCGGGGCGGCCGGCCCGGCGACGGACGATACGCCGGACTTGGCCGCGGGAGCAGCGGACGCCGTGCTCGAACCGACGACTGTGGCCATCGTGGTTGCGGCGATCACGGCCAGGACGGCCCGGCCGAGAACGGACCGGACAAGTGCTGCTTTCATGGTGAACCTCCTTTGTGGTGTGCGGATTACACGTGCTGCGGGGCTTGTATTCGGTCGTCAACGAGGCAGTCTCACTCGGCGGCTCTCGACGTTCGTCGTGATCACCGCTTCGAAACCGGTGGCGTGCTTGACCACTGCCGCGGTGACGGTCCTACCGTCGAATTCGAAGGCGGCCAGGACGCGTGCGGCGCGCGAAAGATCGAGCAGTCGGGCGCGGCCGGGATTGCTGACGTGGCCACCGAATCGGTTCGCGTCCACGATCAGCGCGAGTCGCTCCGCCGGATCGAGCCAAATGCTTGGAGTGACGGTCGAATTCGGTGTGGTGAGGAAACCCTCGGCATCCGCCGACTGCGCCGAAGGGGAGGAGAGCTCCGCGAAGCGGAACAGGATGTTGCCGGCGTATCCCGGGACATGAGGTTGCAGGACGGCGAGTGCGATACCGAGGGTGCCCTGCCGGCTGAACCCTGCCCCTCCCAGGGAGGGCCCCGGACCGGTGAGGGCCGCGAAGCCCACCGGCTGGCAGAGGAGTTCGGACGTGGCAGGCTTGTCGAAGACGCCGTATGCCGGCCATCCGGCCCCGCCCGGACCCGGCGGCAGCACCCTGAGTCGCTTCGCCGGGCCCAGCAGTACCGACTGGCCCACGCTGTGCACGGTGGGGAGCCATACGAGGAACGGTCCCTCGACGTACGGCACTGGAGCCTTGGGTGCCGGCACGGCGACAGCCGAGGCGGTTCCGCCTGCCAGACTCGCAGTCGCCGCAATTGCCGTCGTTCCTGCCAGAGATCGCAAAATCGTTCGCCTTTTCAACGTAATCTCCTTTCGAGGGATCACCCGCAAGGTGCGAGCTGTGAATTGTGATCGGCTCCTGAGGAGATGGTCGCGCCGTACCGTGAACGGCGGTATTAGAAGAACCCAGTAGAGTCGATCTCCCAAGCCGTGGAAGCTGTAGGGATGGGAATCCTGTCAGCGCGGGACTACGAGCAGATGCTGGATCTCACGGCCGCACTGCTGAACAGGTCGGATTCTGCGCCGCCCTGGCCGTACCTCGTCGAAGGGCTCATTCGGTCGCTGCACGGCACGATGAGTGTCATGGCCGTTCTGCACTGGGAGAAGGGAACCGGCCAGATGCACGCGGGTGCCCCGGACTCGCTCGGTCAGGAGCGGATGGACTCGTTGATCTGCACGCATATGCGAGCCCATCCACTGATGCGGCTCTACGCGGCGCGCGGTGACCGCTCGCCGCTGACCCTCGACGGTGTCGCTGATGAGAGCTGGCGGCGCAGCGACGCCTATCAAGCCGGGCGGGAGGCCATCGGGGTCACCCGGCAACTCGCGCTGCCGCTGCCCGCCCCGGCCGGTGTCATCCGTACGTTCGTGATCGGTCGCGACGGGCCGGACTTCAGTGACCGCGACCTTGCTTTTGCACGTCGTCTCCAGCCTCTGCTCGTGGCGGTCGACTGCCATGTCCGGGAGTTGGGGGCTCTGCGCGCGGCGTTGCCCGCCGCCTCCTCAGGCCCGGACCGGGACCCTGAGCGACGAGCGGCGGAGTGCGGGATAACGCCACGGGAACTGACGGTGCTGGGCCTGCTGGCCGAGGGACTGACCGCCGCGGCCACTGCCCGCAGGCTGAACATCAGCGTGCATACGGTGACCAAGCATCGGGAGAACCTGTACCGCAAACTGGGCTGCAACGACCGGATCACCACCGTGCTCATGGCTCAGGAACTCGGACTGGTGCCCCTGGGTTCTCCCCGCGCTCACCCGTCTTCGCCCCGCCCCCGCCGGTCGGTGTGGACGTCGCCCTGAGCCGTGAGGAGGCAGCCAGGCGTGCCGGTCACGACGAGCAGCGGCTTCGCCGGTTCACACGAGCGGAGCCGTTCCGTGTCGTTGCCCTCCGCGGTGCGTGAGATCGAAAGTTTCCCCGACGGCCCCACCACGTGGCCCCGTGCGTGCAGAATCAGATGCCAGACCTGTTCACCGGGAGGAGGCGATGGTGTTCGGACGGGGCACACGGCTGTTCGCGGGTGCCGTGATCGTGGCCTGCATGGTGCTCGTCGGGCCCAGTGCGCCCAGTGGTGGCCTTTTCGGCAGGTCAGTACCGGTGGAAGCCGTCCGGGACATCGTGCCGAACCGGGTCATGACGTGGAACATCTGCAACCCGTGCGAGACCGGCGACGTCGACCGGGCGGATCGGATCGCCGCGTTCGCGCCGCAGGTGATCGGCCTGCAAGAGGCGTGCATGCGTGACGTCGAGACCATCCGCGACCATTTGGAGAACCTGCACGGGCTCGTCTACCACGTCGAGTACGGGAAGGTCCTCAGAAGCTGGGGCCGCTGCGGCGGGGCGCCGTGGCGCCCTGGGGGCTACGGCCAGGCGATTCTCTCGGCGGCACCGATGACGGACGTCGTGAACGTGGGCTATCCCGACGGCGGATCCGAGGACCGTGGGTACATGGCGGTCACCACCGAGGTGGACGGCCGGTCCGTCCGGGTCTTCAACACCCACCTCGCCCAGCGACGGCAGGAAGAGATCCGAGCAGATCAGGTCGGCGTGCTCGCCGCGGCGGTGTCCCGGCACGACCGGGCGATCGTCGTCGGCGACTTCAACGCCGTACCGGACGCCCCGGAACTCGCGGGAATGTGGGAACTGGCCACGGAGACGGATCCCCGGTGCCGCCCTTCGGACACCGCCCGCTGTGAGCCGACCACGGACTGGCAGAGCAAGTTCGACTACGTCTTCCTGCGCGGCTTCACCCCGCTCCGGCATCGGGTGCACCCGACCACCCACTCGGACCACCACGTGCTCTACACCGACCTGGAGCGCGCCTGAGCGGTGCACCGGTGCCCGCCGGCGTCACGCCAGGGTCACAGGGATGCGGCCTGTGACGCGGCCGTCCACGCGAAGCCGTCCGGGTCGGTGAACGGCTCGGCGTCGCTGTTGATCGCGAGCCGGTGCGAGCCGGTGCCCTCCGCGTCGACACCGGCGACCTTGGCCAGGCCCCGGCGCTTGTAGAGGGCCAGCTTGACCGGGTCCGAGCCGGTGGCGAACTCGACGTACTTGCCGCCGAAGCTCTTCCCCACGGTGAGACCGCGATCGACGTAGAACTGCTTGCTCGCCTTCACGTCCTCGACCCCGAGCAGCAGCACGATCTCGTCGATCCGTCCGGTGGCCGGGCCGGTGTCCTTCTTCGAGGACGAAGCGACCTGCCAGACGGTGCCGTCCGGGGCCTGGACGACGCCGCCGTAGCCCCACAGCGACTTCGTGGCGGGCTTCAGCACCGTGGCGCCGGCGGCCACGGCCGCGTCGACGAGGGCGTTGACGTCGGCCGGCTGGGAGACGACCAGGGACAGGGTGAATCCGCGAAAGCCCGTCGTCGGTGCGTCCGAGGCTTGCAGGCGTACCTGGCTTCCCAGGTCGAAGGCGGTGGCGTAGAAGCGGCCGGCGGCGGCGGGGTCGGCCACCTCGAGGGTGACGGATGCGATGGAAGTCATGACAACGACGCTAGCCACAGGTGTGGGGCGTGCGCTTCTCGAATCCTGACCAGTAGGGCGCCGACGAGGGCCGGCCGGCCATGGCGTGCCCACCGGCGGGGCGGCAGTCCGAAAAGCATGTGTGGGCGTTCGGCGTGTGTTGTTTCAGGACTAAGGTTTCTTCGGGGTGCGCGGGGCCTCCGGGCCCGCGCTGTACGACAGGACCGGCCGTGAAGGGACGACATGGCTCAGCGCAGGGCGAAGCAGCCGGATGCGGTGGCTCGGATCGTGGAGGACTGGGCGCGTGAGCGGCCCGGGCTGGACACCTCGCCGCTGGAGGTACTCGCTCGGCTGCACCGTGCCTACCTTCAGTACCAGTCCCGGCTCACCGCGCAGATCGAGCGGCACGGGCTGTCGGTCGCCGGGTTCGACGTGCTCACGGCGCTGCGGCGGGCGGGCGCCCCCTATCGGCTCACGGCCGGTCAGTTGGCCGCCTCCGGTCTGATCTCCTCGGCGGGTGTGACGCTGCGTCTGGACCGGCTGGAGAACGACGGGCTGCTCGTGCGTGAGCGCGACGCGGTGGACCGCCGTGTCGTCTACTCGCGGCTCACCGACGCCGGGCTGAAGAAGGTGGACGAGGTGTTCGCCGAGCACCTGGAGAACGAGCGGCGGATGCTGAGCGGCCTCACCCTGACCGAGCGACGGCAGCTCGCCCGGCTGCTGTCCGGGCTGGAGCTCTCCATCGTCGAGTCCGACTCGGCGGGGGAGGGTGCGGCGGGCTGACGAGCGGGCCGCCCCTCCCCCGGGCCGTCATGCGGCGGCGTCCGGCGTGGCGCCCTTCGAGTACGACAACGACGGCGACCTCGCCAAGTACCGCCCTCAGCCTGCTGCTCCTCGGGCTCTTCGCCCGCGGCTCGGCGACCAGCGTGCTGATCTGGACGTCCCTGTCGGCGGTGTTCTTCTTCGGCGCCAACATCTGTCTGTACCTGTACACGCCGGAACTCTTCCCGACCCGGATGCGGGCCCTCGGCACGAGTCTCGGCGGCGCCGTGAACCGCCTCGGCGTCATTCTCGGCCCGATCGTCGTCGGCGCGGTCTACGCGGGCGGCGCGCTCGGCACGGTCTTCGTGACCCTGGCCGCGGTCGCCCTCGTCGGCGCCGTGACGGCGGGGGTCGCCGCGGAGGAGACGAGCGGACGGCGGCTGGGGGACGTGGCGCCGTAGGTGAAGCAGGCGGTGGTAATCCGGCAGGGGCGGGGTAAGCGGACGTCCATCCGCCCCTGTCGCGAAGGAGCCCAGGATGACCGACGACGCCTACCTGTTTCTGCTCGAGGACGCGTCCGCGCCGCTCGGCGTGTCCCCCGCGGCCGTCGGGGAGCTCGCCTGCATGGAGACCCCCGCCGTGCGCGCGTGGCTGGACGCCCAGCACAGCGCGCCGACCTCGCCGCATCTGCGTCTGCTCCCCCCGGAGGAGACCGCGGCCATTCCGGAGGGGGCGGAGCGGCTCCCCGTTCCGCTCAGCGAGGAGGAACTGAGCCGGGTACGCCACCGGATGGCCCCGGAGCCGCTGGCCCACCTCGAGAGGGAGCTGCTCGCCTACCGCGACTGCACGGACGGCCGCGACGGACTGATCGGACGCGCCCTCGCCGCCGGGGTGGCACCGCACCGCATCGTCGAGCTGACCGGGGTGGATCCGGCGACGGTGACCGCGGCAGCCGTTCGCTGACGGGGTGTCATGGTCTGGTGGTGCACGCCGTGCACGCCGTTCGGTCCTAGGTCGTGTCGCCGGGGAGGCGGGACTTTGCGGACACGGCCTAGGCACCCGGTCCGGGGTCGGGACGCACGGCTGAGTCGATGCCGGCGCGGGCCGCTTCCAACTGCGCGGCGAAGGCGATGCCGAGGAAGAGTGCGATGGCGGTGAGGTTGGCCCACAGCAGCAGGGCGATGAACGCGGTGAGCGGTCCGTACACGGCGCCGAAGGCACCACTGTGCTGGACGTACAGCGCGAGCAGCCAGGTGGCCGACACCCACAGCAGCAGGTGCACGGCCGAGCCGAAGGCCAGCCAGGTGTAGCCGGGCTGGACGCGCCGGGGCGACCAGCGGAAGATCACGGCGGAGGCCACCCAGGCCAGTGCCAACCCCACGGGGATGTCGAGCACGGCCCACCACTGCGGGCCGCCGTCCGCCCAGCCGGCGGTGTCCGCCACCGCGTCGCCCACCGCCTCGCCGGCGACGAGCACGACGAATCCCAGCACCAGCGGCAGACCGGCGGCGACCGCGAGGACGGCTCCTCGCCCGTACTTGCGCGGGAAGGGGCGGTCGCGCTCGATGCCGTAGATACGGTTGGCGCCGCGTTCGATCTGGCCCATGGCCGAGGCGAGGTTCAACAGCGCGAAGCCCAGACCGAGCCACAGGGCGAGCGTGCTCCAGACATCGCCGTGCGCGGTGCGCCGTGTGCCTTCGAAGGCGTCCTCGACGATCTGGGCGCTGGCACCCGGCACGATCCTGCCCAGCGTGAGCTCGACGACGCGGCCCACGCCCTCCGTGTGCACCGACGTCGCCAGCCCGACCAGCGCCACGGTGCACGGGACCAGTCCGAGCACGACCTGGAAGGCCAGGGCGCGTGCGTTGGTGAAGCCGTCCGCGTACCGGAACCGTGCGAAGGAGTCGGTGAGCAGGCGCAGCCCCCCGTAGTGGCGCAACGCGGCGAACGCCTCGTCTCCGGAGAGCTCGTCCCCGATCATGTCCCGGGTCTGCGGGACGTGGACGGCAGTACCCATGCGTCAACGCTCCTTACCTACGGCGGTTCCCTGCCGGGTACCCCGCAGCCGCGGGCGGCGGCAGCAGTTGCCGTAACAGCAACATTGCGTGCCTGGCCCCGGGATGCACGGCAAGACTGGGTGCGCCACCCCGGCGAAGGAAGGGAGATCACTGTGCCGCACGAAACCGCGCGCCGGGCCCGCCGCCGCGACTCACCGCCGCCCCGGACCGGGAGCAGCGAGAGCGAGGTCCTGCGCGCTTTCCTCGACTACCTCCGCACGTCGATCGCCGCGAAGGTCGAGGGAGCGCCCGAACCGCAGGTGCGCACAGCCTCGGTGCCGTCGGGCACGCATCTGCTCGGGCTGCTCAACCACCTGACGTTCGTGGAGCGTTCGATGTTCCTCGGGGAGGAGGTCACCGACTGGCAGGGGACGTTCAGAGTCGCGGCGCAGGACAGCGCGGCCGAAGTCGTGGCCCGGTACCGGGATGCGGTCGAGCGCGCGAACGACGTGCTCGACGGGTGCTCCGATCTCGGCGCGCCGCTCCCCCGCCCGCGGCAGGGCCGCGCGGCCCCCGTCGTCCGCTGGGCGCTCACCCACATGATCGAGGGGACCGGCCGGCACGCGGGCCACGCGGACATCCTCCGGGAACTGATCGACGGCTCCACCGGCCGCTGACCGGAGAGCAGGTCACCGCCGGAGGGCTCGATCAGGGCGGCCGCGACGGCCGTACGGTCCGTCTCACCGGTCCGCCTGTGCCAGCGCGGGGGTCAGCCGGGACCAGGGGTTGGGCGGTTCTCCCGTCACCGGTCCGCAGACGCCCGCCCCCCGCTCCCGCGCGGTCTTCAGGGCGAGCGGCACCAGCGGTTCGGGCACGCCGTAGACGAGGTGGCAGAGCTTCTCGGCGGGCAGCCGTGCGGTCCACGAGGGGCGGCTGAAGTCGGACACGTACTGGGACCAGGGCCCTTCGAAGGTGACCGTCAGATCGGCGAGCCGTGCGTAGCCGGGCGCGGGATGGACGCCCGGGTTGAGGACGACGGTCGACGCGCCGAGCCGGCGGACGGAGCGGACGAGGCGACGGCAGTCCGGCAGTCCGTGCGGGGCCGCCGGCACCTGGTCCAGGAAGCAGCCGTCGACGGCATACCAGTCCTGGTGGCGGCTCAGATCGGCGGTGACGTCGCCGGGGTCACGGGCGCCGTAGTCGGTGTCGAGGTAGCCGAGCAGCCGGGCCCCCGCCGCGCGCAGCGCCTCCGCCGCCGCTACGAACGCCGCATCGGGGGCGATGCCTGGTCCGTTCGCGGGGTTCAGTACGACGGCGTAGGTGCGCGCGGCGCAGGTGATGAGCCGGTGCCAGGCGCCCGGGTCCTCGGCCGGGTGCACATACAGCGGGATCAGCAGGCTCACCGCGCCGGTACCTCCTCGGCGGTGCGGGGCCGTGCCCGGGTGGCCGCCCACAGCGCCGCCACGGACGCGTCGAGCGGGTGGGCGGGTGCCCAGCCGAGGGCTTCGCGGGCAGCGGTGATGTCGGAGCACTGCCACGACACCTGTGCGGACCGGGTGGAACCGGCGCGGCCCCGCTCGAGGATCCGGCCCCGGTAGCCGGCCGCGTCCGCGAGTGCGCGGACCAGGTCCCGCACGGGACGGGGGTCGCCGCCGCCGATGTTGAGCACGGGCGGCAGCGGCGCTTCGGCGGTGACGGCCAGTCGGGCCGCCCGCGCCACATCGCGTACGTCCACGAAGTCGCGGTGGGCGGACAGGTCACCGAGCCGCAGGGTCGCCTCCGGGTCGTCCCCGGAGTCCGCCGGCAGGCCGGCGAGGAGCGCGGCGACCCGGCCGGGCAGCCCGGTGGACGGGGCGCCCGGGCCGACCGGGTTGCCCACCCGCAGCACCACCGAGTCCAGGCCGGAGGCGGTCACCGCCACCGTGCCCGCGAGCTTGGTGGCGCCGTAGTGGCCGGCCGGCCGGGTCGCGGCCGACTCCGTGACCCGCACCGCGGGCTCGCCCGGCCCGTACTCGGCGGCCGAGCCCAGATGGACCAGGCGGGCCCGGGGCGCGGCCTCCCGCAGGGCCGCGCACAGCACGGCGGGGCCGCGGGCGTTGACCTCCGCGAGGGTGACGGCGTCGCCGCCGGTCGCGCCCGCGCAGTTGACGACCGCGTCGGGCGCCGCCTCGGCCACCACCGCCGCCAGGTCCTGCGCACGGTCGGTGGCGAGGTCCACGGTGACGTCGGCGGCGGGCGACCGGCCGCCGACGAGGACCCGCGCGTCCGGCAGGGCGCGCAGGTGCTCCGCGACATGGGTGCCCAGATATCCGGTGGCCCCGAGTACGAGGATGCGCATGGCTGCTCAGGCCCCCTTGAGCAGCAGTGACTTGCGGCTGGTGAACTCCGCGTTGGCCCGGTCGTAGTCGTCGGGGCGGCCGATGTCCAGCCAGTAGCCGTCGAACTCGTAGGCGTGCGGCGGGCGTTCGGCGGCGAGCAGGTCCATCACCAGTTCGTCGAAGCCGAGCGGCAGGCCGGGGGTGTAGCCGTCGAGCGTGGCCCTGGAGACGCCGTAGACGCCCATGGACACCCGGTAGTCGATGCTGGGCTTCTCGGTGAAGGCGACCACCCGGCTGGCGTCGGTGGTCAGGACACCGAAGTCGATGTGGACCTTGCGGGCGTAGGTGGCGATGGTCAGGGGCGTGCCGGACGCCTGGTGGGTGCGCAACACGTCGGCGTAGTCGAGGTCGGTGAGGACGTCACCGTTCATGACCAGGAAGTGCTCGGGCAGCCGTTCGCGCAGGGTGAGCAGGGGACCCATGGTGCCGAGGGGGCTCTCCTCGGTGGCGTAGTCGACGTGCATGCCCCACTGTGTTCCGTCGCCGACGTAGGCGCGGATGATCTCGCCCAGATGGCCGATGGCGATGGTGCAGTGGGTGAAGCCGGCCGAGGACAGCTGGCGCAGCACGATCTCCAGGATCGCGTGCTGGTCTCCGATGGGGACGAGCGGCTTGGGCAGCGCGGTGGTGTACGGCCGCAGCCGGACGCCCTTACCGCCGGCCAGAATCACTGCGTGCATGGCATACCTCCTGCGATACGTGCCGGTCGGATCAGATGTTGTAGATGCCGGTCTTGTAGCGGGCCAGGTTGGCCGGGTCGGTGAACCACCGCGCGGTCCGGGCGAGTCCTTCCTCCAGCGTGCTGCCGGGCCGCCAGCCGGTCGCCGCGGTCAGCCGG
Organism: Streptomyces sp. M41; assembly: GCF_043673425.1. NCBI lineage: Bacteria > Bacillati > Actinomycetota > Actinomycetes > Kitasatosporales > Streptomycetaceae > Streptomyces > Streptomyces sp. M41. Next base: position 80,698 of record NZ_JBIMKE010000032.1, read on the forward strand.
CCGGCGTCGGCGACGAGCCGCATCACCTCGGAGGCCGCGGGCCGCAGGCGTTCGGCGTCCTCGCGGACGTCGAGCGGAGCGTCCATGACCTTGCCGATCAGCGCGACCAGGTCACCGACGGAGATCTCGCCGCCGGTCCCGGCGTTGAAGGTGCGGCCCACGACCCGCTCCGCCGGGGCGGTGCCGACGGCGAGGAACGCCTGGGCGGTGTCCTCGACGAAGGTGAAGTCCCGGGTGGGGCGCAGATCGCCGAGCGTGAGAGTGCGCTGCCCGGCCGCGACCTGGCCGATGACGGTGGGGATCACCGCGCGCATGGACTGGCGCGGGCCGAAGGTGTTGAAGGGGCGCAGGGTGACCACGGGCGTGTCGAAACTGGCGTGGTAGCTGTCGGCCAGCCGGTCGCCGCCGGCCTTGGAAGCGGCGTACGGCGACTGGGTGTTGATGGGGTGGTCCTCGGTGATCGGCACGGTCTGGGCGGTGCCGTATGTCTCGCTGGTCGAGGTGTGCACCAGGCGCGGGGTCTCCAGCGCGCGTACCGCCTCCAGCACGTTGAGGGTGCCGGTGACGTTGGTGTCCACGTAGCTGTGCGGGGCCTGGTAGGAGTACGGGATCGCGATGAGCGCGGCCAGATGGTAGGCGCAGTCGGCGCCGTCGAGGAGGCCGCGCACCGAGCCGGGGTCGCGTACGTCGCCGAGGACGATCTCGACGTGGTCCAGGACGTCGGCGGGCAGGGTCTCCAGCCAGCCGTACGACGAGAAGGAGTTGTACTGGGCCATGGCCCTCACCCGGTGGCCCGAGGCGACGAGCGCCTCGGTGAGGTGCGAGCCGATGAAGCCTTCGGCTCCGGTGACGGCGGCGAGCGGTGCGGAGGTCAACTCTTGGTCCCTTCGTAGTGGTCGGCGGACGGAAGACCGGCGCGGACGGGGCGCGGGTCTGCGGTCCGACTGGGTCGTTCGGGCAGGTCAGGAGTGCGGGGAGGGCCGGCCGAGCAGGCGTGTCGCGCAGATGGCGAGAGAGCCGGCGGCCACGCCACAGGCCCACGGCAGCGCGGCCGGCCCGGGCGGCAGGTCCAGCAGGGGCACCGCCCCGGCCGCGCCGGCGGCGGCCAGGCAGAGCAGAGCGGGCGGCCAGGCCACCCCGAACGCCTGGAGCAGCAGGGCGGTCCACAGGGCAGCCGCGAGCAGGAGCAGCGAGGCCGGTTCGGAGCCGGTGAGCAGGGCCGCCGGCAGCAGCAGGGAGAGGTAAGAAGACAGGCACAGGCCGAGGACGGCGGCGGAGCGCAGCCGGAACCCGGCGGGGGTCGCGCTGGCCCGCAGGGCGGCGACCGACCAGCCTCGGTAGCGGTACAGCAGCCACTCGGCCGGGCCCATGCTGAGGGTCAGGGCGATCACCGCGTACGGCTGGCGGCGGCCCTCCAGCAGGACGAGTACCGCGGCGGCGAGTCCGAACAGGCCGTACGGCAGGGAGGCGTGCAGCCGTGGCCGCCCGGCCTCGCCGGCGGCGGGGTGGGCGCGTTCCGCCCACAGGACCCGGCCGGCGGCGGCCGGTGTGGCGAGCAGTGCCAGCAGGGGCAGCCCGAGCCGCAGGGCCGGTCCGGGCTCCCACCAGGGCAGTACCGCGGCGCCCGCTACGAGTGGGCTGAGCGCGACCAGCAGCAGCCGTTCCCTGCCGAGGACGAGCAGGACACCGGCCCCGGCGAGGTACAGGGACTGGGCCGCGGCGACCGCGAGGCCGAGGGCGCCGTCGGCGAACGGCACGGCCAGGGCCGTGGCCGCGGCGGCGCCCAGCAGGGATCCGGCCAGCAGCGTGCCGGACGCCTCCCGGCGGCCGGTCACCAGTCGCAGATGCGCGCGATGGCCCAGTGCCTGTCCCCACGCCCACGAGGCGATGCCGGCCACGATCAGTGCGGGGGCGTGCCGTTCGACGGACCACAGGGGCGCGGTGAGCAGGTAGGCCAGGGCCGGCAGGGCGAACAGCACGCCCCGCAGCAGACAGCGCAGGGTGTCCGGTCGCCACGGGTCGGTGGCGGGCGGCGGCTCGGGGAAGGTGCGGGGCACCCTGTCGTACAGGGCGGTCGCCAGGGAGAAGAGGTCCGGGTGGCCGTACCGCTCCTTGATCACGGAGGCGGACAGTCCCTCCGCCTCCAGCAGGGCGGCCACCTCGTAGGGATGGACGGCGGGCCCTATGGCGTCGGCGAGTTCGGCGGCGAGGGTGCTGATCGCCTCCTCGTCGGGACCCTGTCCGGGCAGCCGGACGGCGAGGGTGGCGTCGTCGTCCAGGGCCCAGCGGGGGCGGCGGCGCGGCAGGCGCGGTTCGGCCAGCCGCAGGGCGAGGGTGTCGCGCTCGGCGCCGCCGGGTTCGAGGGATATCGGACCGCTCATCCGGTCAGGCTCCCCGTACCGGTGACCGCCGGGGCGGGTAGCACGATTCTGGCGGGCAACTGCACCTTCCCTGCGGCCAGTTCGTGGTAGATGCCGCGGAAGGTGTCGATGGTCTGGCGCAGGGTGAACTGTTCGATCACCCGGAGCCGGGCGGCCTCGCCCATCGCCCGCCGCCGGACGGGGTCGCCGAGCAGCTCCAGCGCGGCGGCGGCCATGGCGGCCGGGTCGCGCGGCGGCACGACGAGCCCTGTGTCGCCGACGGCCTCGCGCACCCCGCCGACGTCGGTGGACACGGTGGCCCGGCCGCACGACATGGCCTCGATCAAGGTGAACGGGAAGCCCTCGCTGATGCTGGACAGCATCACCACGTTCCCTGCCGCATAGGCGTCCTTGATGTCGTCGACGCGTCCCTCGAAGGTCACCGAGTCGGCGTGGCCCAGCTCGGCGGCGAGGGCCTCGCAGCGTTCCCGGTATGCCTCACCGCCCCTGGGGGTGCCGCCGAACAGCCTCAGGCGTACGCCCGGCAGCCGGTCCCGGACGAGGGCGAAGGCACGGATCAGGGTCTCCAGGTCCTTGATCGGGTCGACCCGTCCGGCCCAGCTGAGGGTGAGCGCCTCCGGCTCCGGGCCGGCGGGTGGGAAGGCGGCGGGATCGACGCCGTTGTAGACGGTGCGGATCGACGCCGGGTCGGCGCCGCCCTGCTCCTCCCACAGCCGGTTGTAGCGGTTGCCCGGGGTGATCAGGGCCGCCTGGCGGTAGCTCTCCTCCGCCAGCAGCCGGAAGAAGCCGAGGACCACCGCCTTGACCGGCCAGCGGTAGGGCGCGGTGCGGTAGCCGAGGTAGCGCTCGCGCAGATAGACGCCGTGCTCGGTGAGCAGCAGCGGTACCCCGTGCCGCTCCCGTGCGGCGAGTCCCGGCAGGACGGCGACGCCTCCGCTGACCGCGTGTGCGACGCCGTCCTGCGGGGCGGGCGCGGCCAGCGGGCGCAGGGCGTGTTCGAGCAGGGCGGTGGCGGTGAGCGCGTCGTGCAGCGTCGGCCGCGCCTCGCGCACGGCCAGCCCGGGCCGCGTCCATACGGCGGTCAGGATCCTGATCGCCGTGTCGCCGCGCAGGAAGGGGCTGAGTTCGCCGACCGCCGCCGCCCGCGCCAGGTTGTGCAGGGCGGGGGCGAAGCCGCACTCGGCGCCGGGGTCGAGGAGCGCGGTCAGGAAACGCTCGTAGGCGTCGGCGAGTTGCCTGCGGGAGCGGCCTCGGGGCGGGCGGCCGTCAGGCGTGGCGCCCCACATGGGGACGGCCGAAACGGCGCGGACATGGTCGGGCAGATCCCACACGATCGGCTCCCGTCCGGTGCCGGTGACGGCGATGACGTCGAACTCGATGTCGGGCATGCCGGTGACGAGCTGGTCGCACCAGACGCTCACACCGCCATGGCTGTGCGGATAGGTGCCTTCGGTGAGCAGGGTGACGCGCGCGGTGGCATGACGTCGCGCGCCGTGGTGAACGTGCATCGATGTGCTCCACGGCCGAGGTGTGGGGAGGGGTGCCGGTCCCGGCCGGCGACGTCACGCGGCTGAGCGCGCCGTTGTGCCGCGGCCGGGACCTCGCGCTGCCGGGTGCGCCGGTCAGCTCCCCGCGGGCGGGACGGGATCGGCCACGCCCTCGGGCACGCGGGTGTCCGGCGCCGGGTCGGTGGCAGGGGCGGAGCCGCCCGTGCCGGTGGCCGTGGAGGGGGCCGCGGACTGCGGCAGGGTGAGGGTGAGCGGCGTGGTGGACGCGGCGGTCCATGCGGAGCGTTCGCCCGCGTACGCCTCGCCGAAGGCGGAGCCGGCCCGGGTGGTGCCCTCGGGCATCGTGGCGGGGACGTCGACGCCGGCGGGGCTGTCGATGGTGACGGTGCCGGCGATCCGGTAGGCGGTGACCTGCCCGTCGTCCACGGCGCTCCGCCATGCGGCACGGCGCTTCAGTTCGGTGCCGATGGCCTTCATTCTCGGGTTGACCAGCGGTGTGTTCTGCGCGAACAGCGTGTCGTAGGTGTCGAGCACGCCGTCCAGGACCGGGTAGGCGATGCGGTCCTCGGCCAGGTTGGACTGGTGGATGAAGTGCGGCCTGGGGTCGTTGCCGAGGACATGGCCGAGGGCGATCTGCCGCTCCAGGGGCACGATGTGCCGGGTGTAGCCGGTGGCCGTGTCGAGCGGTGCGGGCAGGCAGGTGGTGGTGGCCGGGTTGTCCTCGCAGATGCCGCTGCCGCCCTGGGCGCGGCTGGTGTAGATCCAGTTGTACTCGTCGACCTGCTCGGCGGCGCGGCCCGCGTTGTAGAAGATGTTCATCGGGTAGCGGGGCACGGTGGTGGCGGAACCGACCTGCCGCTGGGCGGGCTCGCGCGAGTTGTCGGAGGCGAGCCAGGCGATGCCGGTGTCGGCGAGGGCGAGGGCCAGGTCGGGGTTGTCGGCCGGCTGCTGCGGCAGTACCCGCAGCCCGGAGTGCTCACCGGTGACCAGCTCGTCGTCGTCCAGCGGGAGTCCGGCCGTCCTCCCCCACACGCCGTTGTGGGCGATCTCGTCGGCGATGTCGGCGCGGCCGACCCACTTGGTGCTGCCGTCGGCGTTGGTGGCGCACCGCCACGGCACGACCGAGGTGTCCTGTTCGCAGCCGAGGAAGGCATGCGTGTAGGTGTGGTTGATCCAGCGGAACTCGGTACGTTCGGTGACGAGCCGGTCGGCCAGCGGGTCTGCTCCACCGTTGTCCTCACGGTGGTCGACGCTGCCGGCGCCGTTGTAGGCGAGGTCGAGGGTGAGGCCGCGTTCGCGCTGCCAGGCGACGGCGTGGTCGACGTCCGCGGCGGTCATCCTGATCGGGTCCGGCGTGGCGTTCGGGTCCGTGCAGTCCACGTCGCCGGGTGTGCAGTTGAGCGTGGAGTTCCAGCGGTCGTCGGCGGCGAAGACGTCGTCGACGTGCACGGCGAAGTAGTTGCGGGAGGCGCCCAGGTGCACCCCGCCGGTCATCCACTCGACGATGCCGCGGGCCAGCAGCCGGAACTGCTGCTGGTACCGGTTGTAGACGAAGGTGACGACGAGTTCCCGCCGTCCGTCGTGGCGGTACTCCCCCACCAGCGAGCCCTGCTTGGCGGTGCCCGGGATGGGCACCTGCACATACGGCGTGAAGTCGGCTCCGGCCTTCGGGGTGGACAGATAGGCGTAGCTCTCACCGACGGTGGGCGAGTTGTCCTCGAACGGCACCGGCCCGTCGAGATAGCCGAACGCACCCGCCCGCCCGGCGTCGGTCACGCGGGCCTGCACGCCGTCGACGCTGCCGGAGTAGCCGCCGTGGATCGGATACTGGAGTCCGGTCTCGGGCCGGGCGTAGGTGTAGGCGTCCACCTGCGGGATGTCGTACGCCTTCTCGTACGCCACCAGGGCCGCCATCTCCGGCGAGTTCGCCGGGAAGGGGTTGTCGTCAGGCAGGACGACCGCCTGGAACTTGGCTCGGTTTCGGCCGTCCACGGTGTCGGCGAGGTAGTCGGCGTCGATCACGGGGCGGTCGGACCGGGTCAGGTCGATCTCCGTGTACGGCGTTCCCGCGGTGTCCAGTTCGGCGGCTATGGCGTCGGTGGCCGGGCCTGAGTCGCTCACGACAAGCACCCGCAGGTCGATGCGGGGCGGCGGATCGGCCGCCGCCGGTGCGGCCGGCACGCCGATGGCGGCTATCAGCGCGCCAGTCGTGAGCAGGGTGGTGCGTAAGGTCCGCTTCATGCGGTGCTGTCCCCTCCCCGGGCAGGGGCGAGCACTGCTCCGCAGAGCGGACGCACCCCCGCGCGTGAACGCCGGCTTCCCCCTCAGAGACCGGTCGTCGACGCATCCGTCGCGTCAAATAGTGAGGTATCTGTGGAGCTTTTGTGCTCTTGCCGCGGAACCTGACGGAAAAACGCAGGTGTGCGGCGCGGCGGAGCTCCGGGCGGACCGTTGACTCGGTGAAGGATCACGGATGGTGTCGGGCACCGCTTCGAGCCCTGCCGCCCAGGTCGGAAGGGCAGGAGCCGTATCCGCGGGCCGTCGGCGCACCCGGGTGCGACCGCCACTGGTCTGGACCAGTCCCCCGTTCGACCGCACGCCGGTTTCAGGTCACGGGACCGGCCAGGCGCCACCGCACCTCCGGTCGCCCAGGACCGGAATCACCCGCGACGCGACCACCCTTCACCGAAGGCATCACTCACGGTCGGCCGGGCAGATGAGACCTTGTCCTGCTCAGTGATCGACGTCTCAAGGGGAGTCTGCGTGTCCGCAAACGGAAGTGATGCCGCCGCACCGGAAAGACAGGACGACACCCCGCTGAAGCGGGCCATCGGCCCCAAACTCCTGGTGCTGTTCGTGATCGGGGACATCCTCGGCACCGGGATCTACGCCACGACCGGCCAGGTCGCCGGCAAGGTCGGCGGGGCATTGTGGCTGCCGTTCGTCATCGGCTTCGTGGTGGCCATCCTGACCGCGGCCTCGTATGTCGAGCTCGTAGGCAAGTACCCGAAGGCGGCGGGCGCGGCGCTGTACACCCAGAAGGCCTTCCACGTCCCGTTCCTCACCTTCATCGTCGCCTTCATGGTGATGTGCTCGGGCCTGTCCTCGGCGAGCGCGGCGGCCCGCGCCTTCAGCGGCGACTACCTCGCCGAGTTCACCGACGTCTTCCCGCCCACCCTCGTCGCCGTGCTGTTCATCGTCGCGCTGGCGGCCCTGAACCTGCGCGGCGTGTCGGAGTCCGTGAAGACCAATGTGGTCCTCACCCTGGTCGAACTGACGGGCCTGGCCATCATCCTCGCGATCGGGGCATGGGCGGTCCTGTCCGGTGACGGTGAACCCTCGCGGCTCGGTGAGTTCCAGGCGGAGGGCACCGGTTTCGCGCTGATGACCAGCATCCTCGGGGCCACGGCGCTCGGGTTCTTCGCCTTCGTGGGCTTCGAGGACTCCGTCAACATGGCCGAGGAGACCAAGGATCCGGTCCGTACGTTCCCGCGGGCCATCTTCACCGGTGTGCTGGTCACCGGCACCATCTACATCCTGGTCGCCCTGGTGTCCTCGCTGCTCGTCGACTACCGCGTGCTCGAGGACTCCAGCGGACCGCTTCTGGAGGTCGTCAAGGCCGGCGGGCTCGACTTCCCGCCCAAACTGTTCGCGCTGATCGCCCTGTTCGCGGTCACCAACTCGGCCCTGATCAACATCATGATGGCGTCGCGCCTGTGCTACGGCATGGCGAACGAACGCATCCTGCCGCGCGCCCTGGGCCGCGTCCTCCCCCGCCGCCGCACGCCGGTCGTCGGCATCGTCTTCGTCTCGCTCCTCGCCATCGGGCTGGTGTCCACCGGCGAGATCGAGGGCCTCGGCGACACCACGGCCTTCCTGCTGCTGTGCGTCTTCGCCGTTGTCAACATCGCCGTCCTCGTCCTGCGCCGGGACCCGGTGGAGCACCGGCACTTCCGTACGCCGACGGCGTTGCCGGTGCTGGGCGCGATCGCCTCCCTGATCCTGGCGAGCCCGCTGTCCGACCGCCCCGCGAACGTCTACATCCGGGCAGGGGTGCTGCTGGCCATCGGGATCGGGTTGTGGGGTGTGAACAAGCTGGTGCTGCGGGTGCGCGGAGAGGAGTGACGGTCCGGGCCCGGCCGCGGCGCCGGTCGGGCCGCGAGCACCGCTCGGCCTGTCGGTCGGTCCGCCGCGGGACCGGGTCGAAGCTTCCCGGGACAGAACTTCCCGGGTCAGAGCTTGGCGCCGAAGTTCTGCGTCCACCAGGGGCCGCCGGAACCCTTGTGGACGCCGACGCCGATGTTCTTGAACGAGCAGTTCAGGATGTTCGCCCGGTGGCCGGGGCTGTTCATCCACGAGTCCATCACGGCCTGCGGGGTCTGCTGGCCCATGGCGATGTTCTCCCCGTACGTGGACCAGCGGTAGCCCGCCGCGGTGATGCGCTGCCCGGGGTCCTCACCGTCCGGGTTGGTGTGGTCGAAGAAGTCACGGGCGTCCATGTCGGCGGAGTGCGCCTGCGAGGAGTTGTTGAGCAGGGGGTCCTCGGTGACCGGACCGCAACCGGCGGACGCGCGTTCCTGGTTCACCAGCGCGACGACCTGGGCGACGGTGCCGGCCGGGGCGGCCTGCGTCTGGGGCGTCCCGGCCGAGTCCCGGTCGGGCCGGGGGGTGGACGGCCGTGCCGTCGGCGTGGCCTTCTTGGTCGGCTTGGCGGTCTTGGACGGCTTCGGCTTCTTGGACGGCGTTGCCTTCGGCGAGGGCGATTTCGACACCGAGGCCGACGGGGAGGCGTCAACGGGCCTGGTCTCCGAGGCGTCGGCAACCGCGGCGGCCGTCCGCGCGGCAGCCGGCTCGTCGGTCCCGGTGCCGGAGTCGCTGTCGAAGTACCAGAGACCGCCGCCCGCCACACAGGCCGCCACTACGGCACCTCCGACCGCCCGGCGCTTGACGCGCCGCCGCCGTCGGGCCTCGCCACGGGAGACGGCCCGGGCGCCGGCCGCGGGCACTTCGGCTCCTCCGCCCGATCCGGCGTGGTGGGCGGTCTCGGTGTGCGGGGAGGCCGAGCCGACCGGGGCCATCGCGTCGGAGGCTCCCAGCACCCGGTCCAGCAGGCCGGGCGTCGCGGCGACCAGTGCGAGACCGGCCAGGAGCCCCTCGGCGGGCATCAACCCGCTCCACAAACCGGAGCAATAGCCGCAGCCACGGGCATGCCGGGCTATTCGCTTGCGCCACAGGGCCGACGGCCGGCCGTCCCAGGTCCCCAGCATGCCCCGCAGTTCCGCGCACGGCGGCTGCGCGTCGAGCGCGCGCACCACCACCCGGGCGGCCTCCAGCTGCGCCTTCATCCGTTGCACCCGGACCGCCGTGTGCTGCGGCGACAGTTCCAGGGCCGCGGCGACCTCCGCCCGGGTGAGCTCACCGGCGCACTCCAGCCACCACAGCGACAGCAGCCCGCGGTCCTCGGGCTCCAGCCAGCGCGTGGCACGTGCGGTCTCCTGCCGCTGGCCGGACAGCTGGAGCTGGACCATGGTCAGGTCCACGAAGTCGGCGCCGGGATCCGCGAGGTCGACCGCCTCCTCGACTGCGCCGGGGGCCGACTGCCGGTCGTGCCAGTGCGCCCGTACCTGGTTCATCGCGATCGCCACGAGCCAGGACCGGAAGCTTTCGGGGTCGCGCAGGGAGCCGAGCGCGTCGAGGGAGCGGAGCATGGTCTCCTGCACCACGTCGTCGACGTCGACGGAGCCGTTCAGAGCCCTCCCCACGACGTTGTAGACCAACGGGAGGTACGCAGAGACCAGGGCGTCCTGAGCCTCCGGCTCGCCGTCGCGGGCGGCGATCACCAGTGCTGTCAGTTCCCTCGCGCGTTCTGCACTCATCAAAAAACTTCCCTGTCGTCGACGCCGAACGATGCTGTCCGATACCTGGGAGATCGATCGGGGGGCCGCAGATAACAGTTCTTCGGACGCATGTTCCAGAAGAGACTCACGGGGTTGACGGGGCCGCGCAATGGAGAACGTCACATCCGGCGCCAGAGGCCTTCAGAACGTAGGCATATGGTCATGCATGCCCGTATCGACCCGATCGCCCTGAAGTGGCAATGGCCGTCAAGCATGTATGTCTTTGTCGGACTTGAGGCCGGGTCAGCCCAGCCGTGGGCCGTACGTCGTCAGGGCCAGGCCGATCTCCACCACGTCCCGCGGGCGGGCCAGGGACCGGCCGGTGAGGTGCTCGCAGCGGCGCAGCCGGTTCAGCACCGTGTTGCGGTGGCAGTACAGCCGTTCACCGGCCCGCCGGGCGGAGCCGTCGCAGGCGAACCAGGCGGTCAGGGTGTCCAGCAGTACGTCACGCTCGGCCGGTTCCAGCCGCAGCAGGGGGCCGAGTATCCGCTCGGCCAGGGTCGCGCCCAGCCGCGGGCTGGAGATGACCAGGGCTTCCGGCAGGTGCTCGGCGAGCCGGACCGTGCCGCCCTCGGGCGGGCAGATGCTCAGGGCCAGGTCGGCCAGGCGCCGGGCGTCGCCGACCGCGGCCAGGCCGGTCACGGCGCTGCCGGCGCCGATCCGCCGTCCGGCCGTGCCGTCGGCGGACAGGTTCAGCGCCACCAGCGGATCGCGGTCCGCCGCACCGCCCCCTTCGTCACCGACCCGGACGACGCCGTAGTCCACTTCCGGCCCCGCGTGCCAGTACGCGTCCACCCCGGACGCAAGGACACCCGTACGAACGTCCGCGGACCCCTGCGACCGGCATCCGGCGACGGCGACCACGACATACCGGCCGCGCTCCGGCAGCCGCATCCCCTCGGCGGTCTCGGACAGGTCGGCGATCCGGCTCGAACCGTCCAGGAGGGCGGCGGCCAGCCGCCGCACCCGGTACTCGCGCCCCCGGGTCAGCCGCCGTTCGGTCTGCCGGTAGGCGTCCGCCACGAGGCCGCAGTGCTCGTCGACGAAGTTCCACACGTCGGTGGCCACATGCACCAGGAGCCGGATGTCCTCGGGCGCCGAACGGGACGTCTCCTCCACCAGCCGCTGCCACACCAGGGATCCGCCCAGCCGGAACGCGTGCAGCAGGGCGTCCAGCGGCAAGCCCTTTTCGGCTCGGGTGACGCCGATCCGCCAGGTGCAGCGCCGAGCGGCCTCGCGGCCGGCACGCGGGTCGAGCAACGAGGTCACACTGTGCCGCAGCGAGCGGTGGGCCTCCTCCCAGGTCGCGGCGCGGTCGTGCGCCAACGAGGCCCGGTACGCCGGTTCCTGTTCACCGAGGAGGGCCAGCAGCCGGTCGGTCAGGTCCGGCAGTTCGTCGAGCAGCACGCGGGCCGCCCGGTGCAGGACGCCCGGTGCGTCGGCGTCGAGCAGCGACGTGCCGCGTCGTGTCCGCGGCTGCGCAGCGGGCGGCGCAGGCCCGCCGCGGACGGCCTCGTGTGTGCCTACGGCGTGCTGCATCGCGACCCTCCCCGGTCTCGGCTTCCCTCGGCCTGAGCCGGCTCGGCCTTCCCGAAGGATGGCATACCGTCCAGTCGGTCCCCAGGGTTGTGCAGGGGGCGATTTCCTTGCGGGGCAGCAGAGTTCACCCGCGGGGCCCCTGAGCCGAGGCCGCAGGCGCCCGGGCCGGGCGGGAGCATCCGTCGTGCCCGGGTTCAGCGGTCCTGCTGGTCGACCATGCGGGCCAGTTCGATGCGGGAGCGCACGCCGAGGGCGGCGAAGACGTTGCGCAGGTGGTAGTCGACGGTGCGGGTGCTGACGGCCAGACGCTGCGCCACCTCCCGGTTGGTCGCCCCCTCGGCGACGCACCGCGCGATACGCAGCTGCTGTGGCGTCAGCAACGACAGCCCGCCGGATCTCTCCTTCCCGGACGCCGCTCCGTTGGCCCGCAGCTCGCCGCGAGTCTGGTCGGCCCAAGGGCCGGCGCCGCAGCGTTCGAAGCCGACCAGAGCGCCGCCGAGCCGGTTGCGGGCCTCGCGCAGCCGGCGGCGTCTGCGCAGCCAGCGGCCGTAGAGGAGTTCCGTGCGGGCCCGTTCGAAGTCGCCGCCCGAATCGTCGTGCAGGGCGAGGGCCCGCAGGTAGAGGTCGTCGGCGTGGTCCGTGGGGGCGAGCAGGGCGCGGCAGCGGGCGAGTTGGGCGGGCGCGTGCGGATCGGCGCCGAAGGCCGCCCACTGGGCGAGGTCGGTGACGACCGTCCGCGCGTCCTGCGGGTGACCGGCGAGCACCGCGGCCTCCACGAAACAGGGCACGGCGAGCATCCACACGGCGAAGTGACCGCGCCGGGGCCCGGGTCGGACCAGCGGGCCGAGCCGGTCGGCGGCCTCCAGGGGACGGCCGCAGGCCAGATCGGCGCGGGCGACGGCCCATTCGGACAGGGTCGCCGTCTGGGCGAGGCCATGCCGCCGGGCGGTGTGCAGCGCGGTCGAGGCGTGGTCGGCCACCGCGGTGGTGTCGCCCTCGATCGAGGCCGCGAGGGCGAGCATCGCATGGTGGCTCGCCGCCGTGTTGCGGTGCTCTGCCGCCGTCGCGGCCCGGACGCCCTCCTCGGCGTGGGCGCGGGCCTGTGCGTGGCGGCCGGCGCGCAGTTCGCCGTAGGCCAGATACTCCAGTGCCCGGGCCTCGAGCGCGGCGCGGTCCCCGGTGCGGGCGGCGGCGAGCGCGCGGGCGCCGGCGGCACGGGCGGCGTGGAC
>NZ_JBIMKE010000033.1:0-86356 GCF_043673425.1 Streptomyces sp. M41
TCGACAGGGGGAGAAAGTCATGCCAACTCCGGAGGCCGGGCGCCCCATTGCGGGGCCACCAAGAAGGTAATGGGGGGACGCGGGCGCCTGCGCGAGCCCTCGCGTGGATACAGGTGTGCGCCCCTCGTGCGGGCACAAAAAACGGGCCGGTCCGTGGGGGGGAGACGGACCGGCCCGAGGGGGGGCTTCCACCATAACCCTTCGTAAGTGATGCTGCGCGCATTGGCATGCCACAACTACTCTCCGAAATCGTTCGGCGACGCCGTGGTGGTCGCCGGAGGGGTGCCGGAGGAGTGCCTGAGCGGCGGTTCATGGCGGATTCATGACCGGACCGTGGCTGATTTCCAGGGAAAACGCATGGGGGTGCGGGTGGATCCACAGGATTGAAGAGGGTTTGCCGCCACTTGGGAGCTGCTGGGGGCCGCTCGGCGGCTTGTCCGGGTATCCCTCCCCCGGGTGACCCCGACCGCGAACGCCCGCTTGACGCGGCACACGGCCGGACGAACACGGATTCGATGCGACGCGCGTCCAGCAGGGGTTGGGATGACGGCATCGCACCGCGCAGCCCCCTCCACTGCGCGGTGCCACCGCGCAGCTTTGCGTACGCGAATTACCTTGGTCTGAACTTACGTGAGGGGCGGGGGTAAATCGAGCTGGCCGCCATAACGATGTGGAGAAGGCGAGGGCGCCATCGATGCGCAGGAGATGTGAGGCATTTGGTCATGGATTCCCGGTTTGCACCGTAGTCGGCCAGTCGTCTGTTTCAGTACTGCAGGTGTTCCAGCTGTTCAGCGTCAGGGCGGGAGCGGGGAGCAGCGGACGGCGTCTGACCTACATTCGGCCTAACGTCGCCGTATGAAGAGGGCGATGGCGACTTGGGACGAGGCCAGTGCGCGACGGCTCGGGCGGCAGTTCCTGGACCGGCCCGCGGCGCCCGGCACTGCGCTCGACGAGGTGGTCGGGGCGATGCTGGGCGCCCATGCGCAGGTCCTGTCCGCGGCCGAGGTGTCGGTGGGGGTTCGGGCGGCGGGGGTGACGCGGGCTGATGTACGGGCGGCACTGTGGGAGGAGCGCTCCCTGGTGAAGACGTTCGGCCCGCGCGGAACGGTCCATCTGCTGCCGGCCGCCGAACTGCCGCTGTGGTGCGGTGCTCTGACCGCGATTCCGACGGGCTCGAGCCCGTTCCCGCCGGACGCCCGGGTGACGGAGGAACAGGCGCGGCAGATCGTGACGGCGATCGGGGACGCGCTCGACGGGGTGTGCCTGACCGTGGACGAGCTCGGCGAGGAGGTCGTGGCGCGCACGGGTCCCTGGGCCGGTGACCGGGTGATGGAGGCCTTCCAGGACCTCTGGCCGCGCTGGCGGCAGGTGATGCACCGGGCCGGCCAGTCGGGCGCCCTGTGCTTCGGCCCCGATCGGGGGCGGAAGGTGACGTACACCCGCCCGCCGTCCTTCGATCCGCTGCCCGGGCAGCCGGCCCTGCGTGAACTCGTACGGCGGTATCTGCGCGCCTACGGTCCCGCGACACCGCAGCACTTCGCCAAGTGGCTCGCGGCACCGGCGAGTTGGGCAGCGGGGTTGTTCCGGGAGCTGGCGGAGGGCGGGGAGATCGAGGAGGTCGCCTTCGAGGGGACGGAGGGCGCCTGGGTGACCGCGGGTGACACGGAGTTCGCGGGCGGGCCGGTGCGGGGGGTGCGGTTGCTGCCGTACTTCGACGCGTATGCCATCGCCGCGCAGCCTCGGGAGTCGCTGTTCCCCGGGGAGGCGTACCGGCGAGCGCTGGCGCGAGGACAGGCGGGGAACTTCCCGGTACTCCTCATGGACGGCGTGGTGGCCGGGGTCTGGCACCAGCGGCGCCGGGGTCGTCGTACGACGATCACGGTGGAGCTGATCGGCCGACGGCGCCTGACGGGACGGCAGGAACGGGAACTGGGAGAACAGGTGGAGCGGGTGGGGGCCGTGCTGGAGGCGACGGCGGAGCTGGTGGTGGGGGAGGTGACGGTGGGGCCGCATGCCTGAAGGGTGGCGGGGCCGCGTGCGCGGTCGATCAGGGGCTCGGCTTACGGGCCACGATCAGGTGCCGGGCGCTGTGGGCCACGAAGGGGCCGTCGGACCGGATCTGCTCGTGCAGGGAGCGGAGCTGGGGCTCGTAGGCCTCGACGGTGAAACCGGGCACCATCCAGACGACCTTGCGCAGGAAGTGGACGACGGCCGCGATGTCGAAGAACTCGATGCGCAGCCGCTCGGCCCGCAGGTCGACGACTTCCAGCCCGGCGGCCTCGGCGGCGGCGCGCTCCCCGTCCGGGTGGCGGGCGTCGTGCTGCTCCTCGGAGAGAGGACCGAGGAAGTACTCGACGAGTTCGAAGACGCTGCGCGGTCCGACGTGCTGGGCGAAGTAGCTGCCGCCCGGCTGGAGGACCCGGGCGATCTCGGACCAGTGCGGGCTGACCGGGTGCCTGCTGCTGACGAGGTCGAAGGCGCCGTCGGCGAACGGCAGCGGGGCGTCCTCGGGCGCGGCGACGACCGCGACGCCGCGCGGGGCGAGCAGGGCAGTGGCCTTGGCGATGTTCGGCGGCCAGCCCTCGGTGGCGACGGTGAGCACGGGCGCCTTGGAGGCCCGGCCGAGGGCGAAGTCGAGGACTTCCCCGCCCCCGGTCTGGAGGTCCAGCGCCGTGGTCACGCCGGCCAGCCGCTCGGCCAGGGAGACGGCATACCCCCAGCTGGGCCGCGCCTCGGTGGCCCGGCCCTCGAACCACGAGAAGTCCCAGCCCTCGGTCGGCACGGCGACGCCCTCCGCGACCAGTGCTTCGAACGACCCGCTCGACCCGTTGCCTTGTCCCATGCGGTCATGATCGCAGGACACCGTCTGTGGCCGCTGCGGGTTTTCGACGCCGTGAGGAAGGGTGGCGTGCGGGCCGCTGCCTTATGAGCAGGTGCGGCGGCCCATGCCCGCGGTTGGGCTCGAGCACTCTTGCTCGGTGTAGGTGGCGCTGGGGGATCATCCACGCCATGACGAAACCGACGCACGGGCCTGCACCGACGGGCAGGTCGGCAAGGGCGGCGGGCCGGCCGCGGGCGCGGGCGGGCTGATCCGGGGCACAGCGAAGCCAGTCCACGGCGCGGCCGAGCTGCTCCGTCCGCACGGGCGGGCAGCCCTACGGCACCAACGGCCGCACTTCCTCGGCCACGAACCGCACGAAGCCCTCCGGGTCGGGCTCGTCCCCCGTCGGCTGAAGGACCACGGTGTCGGCCCCGGCGTCCGCCAGCCGCTGAACCGCCTTGGCCACCGCGCCCGCGTCGCCGGCGGCACCGAGGCCCTGGACGGATCCGAGTCCCTCCGCGGCGAGCTCGGCCTGGAGGCGGGTGGGCCCGTCGGCCCCGGTGGCGGTGAGCAGATAGACGACGACTTGATGCCGCTCGGCACCAGCCCGCCCTGTCGACTCCCGTCCCTCCTCGATGAGTTGCCGGGCCCGGCGGACGTCCTCGGCCGTGCTGGACGCGGTGAGCAGCGTCCCGTCGGCCAACGCTCCCGAGAGCCGCAGCGAGCGGCGCCCGGTGACGCCGGCGATGACGGGCACCGGCTCGGCGGGCGGCCAGTCGAGGGCCACGTCGCCGAGCGTGACGTACCGCCCCTGGACGTTCAGCCGCTCCCCTCGCAGCAAGGCGCGCAGCGCTTCGAGATGCTCCTGGAGCAAAGTCAGCGGCGACTCGACCCGAGCCCCGACCTGCCCCATCCAGTCCTGCACGCCGTGCCCGACGGCGACGATGGGACGGCCCGGGAACATGCGGTGCAGGGTGGCGGCCTCCATGGCGGTGACGGCGACGTTCCGCAAGGGCACGGGCAGCAGCCCGATGCCGACCCTGACCCGCTCGGTCCAGGCGAGAGCGGCGGCGGCACTTGAGATCCCACCCTCCCGGAAACAGTCCTCCCAGAGCCACAGCTCCTCGAGGCCGGTCTCGTCGGCGATGCGGGCGACTGATCGGAGGCGTTCGGGGGCGAGTTGGGGGCGGAATACCGCGCCGAGTCCGGTCATGCGAGTCTTCCTACCCGGCCCCGACAGGGCGGACAACTTCTTTCGGGCGGAGGTACCGGGATGGGCGGGCGGTGGCGTGGTGGGCTGCGGGACGGTCGGGGAACGCTCACCGTTCACGGCGAGGGGGGCGAGGTGCGCGTACCGCTGGAGATCGCCACGTCGTACCGCGCCCGCACCCGTGGCCTGCTGGGCCGTGACTCCGTGGACGGCGCGATCCTCCTCTCACCCGCCAACAGCGTGCATACCTTCGGCATGCGGATCCCCATCGACGTCGCGTACCTGGACCGGCATCTGAAGGTCATCGCCGTCCGCACCATGTCCCCGGGCCGCCTCGGCCTGCCCCGCCTCCGCTCCCGGCACGTCCTGGAGGCGGAGGCCGGGGTGATGGCGGCGGGGTGGGGGGTTCGGGTCGGGGTTCGGGTGACCGTGGACGCGTGACCGGCGCGTGCACGCCCTCACGGCTGCTCCTGCCCTCCCATCAGCCCTGTCTGCACCAAGAGGTTCCCTCGCTTCCGGGAGACGAAGATGCCTCGGCCCTCCGGCATCTGGCGAGGGCGTACGTTGCCCAGGATGTCGCCCTCGTTCGGATCGCCGGAGAGCACCACGCCCTGCGCCCCGAGCTCCTTGACGCGTTGCATGAAGGGTTCGTACGAGGAGCGTCCGGCGCCCGCGGTGTTCCGGGCGGCGATGAAACGGATGCCCACATCGCGGGCGAAGGGCAGGAGTTCCGTGAGCGGGGCGAGTGGGTTGCCGCTGGAGGTCGACACCAGGTCGTAGTCGTCGACGACCACGAACACGGTCGGGCCGCTCCACCAACTGCGTTCGCGGAGCTGGTCGGCCGTGACGTCGGGCGACGGAGTACGGCGTCGCATCAGGTCCGCCAAGGCTTCCACGTGGTGGTCCATGGCGTTGGACATGGGCACGTACTCGGCCAGGTGGGATGCCGGGGTCGCGTCGAGAAGCGAGCGGCGGTTGTCGATGACGAAGAGCTTGCAGGAGTCCCCGTCGTGCACATCCGTCAGCTGCTTGATGAGCAGGCGCAGCAGGTTGGACTTGCCGGACTCGCTCTCCCCGAAGACGAGGAAGAACGGATCCTGGTCGAAGTTGACGAATACGGGTTCCAGGTTGTTCTCGTCGAGGGCGAAGGCGACACCGCGGTCCGGAGACGAAGGGCCCGCCGACAGCTCCGCGAGCGGGAGACGGAGCGGCAGGAGACGGACCGCGGGTGCGCCGGGCACGGTCCAGTGGCGGGCCAGGTCGCGGCCCATGGCGGCGGTCGCCTCGGAGAGTTCGCCGTCGGAGTGGATGCCGTCGATACGGGGCACCGCCGCCATGAAGTGCAGTGCCTCTGGAGTGAGCCCCCGCCCGGGCACGCCCGCCGGGACGTTTCCGGCCGCCTTGCGGTCCAGTTCGGAGTCCATGGTGTCGCCGAGCCGCAACTCGAGGCGGTTCATCAGCAGGTCCTTGAGGTTGGCGCGGACCTCCATGGCACGGGACGCGGTGAGGATCAGATGGATGCCGTAGCCGAGGCCCCGCGCGGCGATGTCGAGGACGGCCGCTTCCAGGGCTTCGTATTCGGTGCGGAAGTTCCCCCAGCCGTCGATGACCAGGAAGACATCCCCCCAGGGCTGGTCCGCCACCGAGATCTCACCGCGTGCCCGCATCCTCCGGTACGTGGCGATGGAGTCGATGCCCGCGCTGCGGAAGTACTCCTCGCGGCGCGACATGATCCCGTACACCTCGGCCACCGTGCGGCGGACCCGCTCCGGGTCCAGGCGTGAGGCGACCCCGCCGACGTGTGGCAGTCCGGAGACGGCCGACAGGCCGCCACCGCCGAAGTCCAGACCGTAGAACTGGACCTCGTGCGGAGTGTGGGTCAGCGCGAAGGCCGAGACGACCGTCCGCAGGAGCGTCGATTTACCCGACTGCGGGCCGCCGACGATCTGCATGTGGCCCGCGGCACCGGAGAAGTCCCGGTAGAGCGTGTCGCGCCGCTGCTCGAAGGGCTTGTCGACCACGCCGAGCGGCACGACGAGGCGGCCTGCGCCCTGATAGCCGGGCTGGGTCAGGCCCCGGCCCTCGACGCCGGCGAGTCCGGGGAGCAGGGCGTCCAGCGACGGCGGGTTGTCCAGCGGTGGCAGCCACACCTGGTGCGCGCCCGGACCTTGCCCGGCGAGCCTGCGGACGACGACGTCGAGCACGGTCTCGGCCTGCGCGTCGTCACCGTCCCCCGCCCGCGGGTCCGGCACCTGCGTGCGCGGGTCCGGCTGGACGTGGTGCACGGGGACGGGCGCCGCGGTGAACGGCACGGGACGGCGGTCCACCGGCAGCGGACCGTCCGCGCTCGTGCCTCGGGCGGAGAGGGGCCGGTGCGCGCCGGACACGTAGGCCGCCTTGAAGCGGACCATTTCGTCCGTGCCGTACTTCAGATAGCCCGAGCCGGGGATGTTCGGCAGGTGATAGGCGTCCGGGACGCCCAGCGCCGCGCGGGACTCCGCCTCGGAGAACGTCCGCAGACCGATGCGGTACGACAGGTATGTCTCCAGGCCGCGCAGGCGGCCTTCCTCCAGTCGCTGCGAGGCCAGGAGCAGATGGACGCCCAGGGAGCGGCCGATGCGGCCGATCTGGACGAACATGTCGATGAAATCCGGTTTGGCGGCGAGAAGTTCGCTGAACTCGTCGATGACGAGGACGAGGGACGGGATCGGTTCGAGGGCGGAGCCCAGCGAGCGGGCCTTCTCGTAGTCGTGGATGTTGGCGTAGTTGCCCGCCTTGCGGAGCAGTTCCTGGCGGCGGTTGAGTTCGCCGCGGATCGAGTCGCCCATGCGGTCCACGAGGGTGAGGTCGTCCGCGAGGTTGGTGATGACCGCGGCGACATGCGGCAGATCCGCCATACCGGCGAAGGTGGCACCGCCCTTGAAGTCCGCGAGGACGAAATTGAGGGTCTCCGAGGAGTGGGTCACCGCGAGGCCGAGCACAAGAGTGCGCAGCAGTTCGGACTTACCGGAACCGGTGGCGCCGACGCACAGACCGTGCGGGCCCATGCCTTCCTGGGCGGCTTCCTTCAGGTCCAGCATCACCGGGGTGCCGTCCTCGCCGACACCGATGGGCACCCGCAGGCGTTCGGTGCGCGTGCGTGGGCGCCAGGTCCGGCTGACGTCCACGGATTCCGCGTCGTCCAGGCCGAGGAGATCGGTGAACTCCAGATTGGCGAGCAGTGGCTCGTCGGAGTCGCTGCCGGACGCCATGTACAGCGGGGCGAGTTGGAGAGCGAGTGCCTCGGCGGCCTCCTCGCCGAGGCGGTCGGGGGTGCCTTCGTAGGCCAGGCCGCCTCCGGACTCCAGGCGCAGCGTATGGGGGTGCACCACGACGGAGAGACCACCGCGTGCCCCGGTGAGTCTGCCGGGCACGACCTCGACGATGGTCACTCCCTGCAGCCCCTCGGCCGCTGCCAGCACCGACAGCGGCGACAGTGCCGCTCCGTCCAGCACGACGACGATGTGCGGCTGTTCCAGGAGCGGCTGGCCGCCGCCCTGGAACCGGGGCCGGCCTTCCAGCCGCTCCTTGAGCAGCAGCTCCAGGTCTGCCGCGTCGGTCGTGATCAGACGGCGGCTGCCCGCTCCGTCGCTGCCTTCGGTCTGGACGTGCGGCAGCCACTTGGCCCATTCCCAGTGCTGGGCGGTGTCCTGCCCGGCCGCGATGCCGATGACGAGGTCGTCGGGAGAATGCAGCGAGACGAGGGAGGCCACGACGGCACGTGCCGACGCACGGACGCACTGCTCGTCCCCGCTGATCGTCAGGTGGTAGAAGGCGCGCAGCGAGATCGCCATGGGCAGACCTTCGAGGGTGCCGTGCGCTGTGAGGAACTGCTTCATGGCCCCGGCGGTGAGCGGCTCCAGCTCGTCCACCGGAGCGGTCTCGGGCGCGATCAGTGCAGTGGCGAGCTGCTGGGTGCCCAGACCGATCCGCACCTGCCCGAAGTCGTCGTCGCTGATGCGCCGCTCCCAGACCCGGCTGCCCTCGGCGACCAGGGCCCACAACTGCTCGGGAGCCGGGTGCAGATAGAACTGCGCGTCGCGCTGCATTCGGGCGGTGGTCAGCACCGCACGTCGGGTTTTGGCCAGGTACTTCAGATAGGCCCACCGCATGTCGGCGAGCTCGCCCTGGGTGCCCCGCCGGTAGCGGACGAGCATCGCGATGCCCATCGCCACCGTCGACGCGATCATCACCATGCCCATGATGCGCATGATCGGGTTGGGCGTCATGAAGAAGAAGACGACGGAACCGCCCATGCCCAGCATGGGAAGCAGCTGCATCAGCACGCCCTCCTGCTGCCCCCGGGGCAACTCGGGCGGGGATTGCAACTGCACCGGATCGGCGGGCACCTCGGCGGGCAAGGCCCTGGTCGGCCGTTTGACGATGATCTGGCTCAAAACTGACCCGTCCCCCTAACGGACTGAAGAGCCCCTTGTCCGCACCCCCGTGGCGCCGACTCCATCCGCCTTGGATGCTACTGGCGACCACTGACAGTGCGGGCGATAGGGTGGCGCAACGCGCGTGCGCACCAGCGAACGACCAACGGGCTCGGTGCCGTTCACGGTGATGCCGAGTGAATCCGAGTGAGCCGGACGCGCGCAGGGGAGGGCGGCGCGGCCCGCGATTTCGAGAAGCACCGCGAGGGGGAGCAGGGACGTGTCCAGGACGGTTCGATCGGCCGGAGACGCGGGGAACACGGGTGGTCACCCGGGATCGGGAGTACAGCCCCGGTCGGGAGCCCAGGCCGGGCCGGGGGCTCGTTCAGGACCGGGGGTCCATCCAGGACCGGGAGCGCAGACAGGACCGGGAGCGCAGACAGGACCGGGGACGACCGGACCGCGCCTGACAGGGCCGGAGATGGCCGGTCCGGGGCTCCCGACCACCCGCAGCACCGGCTTCCGCCGGATCATCGTGGCGGCACCCGACAGCCGCGTCGACGTGGCGCTGCCCGATGACATTCCGCTCGCTCACCTGCGTCCGGAGATCCTGCGCCTGTCGGGTCAGACCCCGGCACCGGGCGCCCCGGTCGGGTACCACCTGGTGCGCCGCGACGGGACGGTACTCGACGAAGGGCGCTCGCTGGCCGCGCAACGCGTCGTCGACGGCGAGTTGCTGCTGTTGCGCCCCTTCTCCGACTCCCTCCCTCCGGCGGTCTTCGACGACGTCTCGCACGCCACCGCCGGCGCGGTCACCCGCGACCGCGCACTGTGGAACGACCAACTCCTGCGAAGTGCCGGCCTCTTCGCCACCACCGTCCTGTTGGTGCTGCTCGCCTTCGTCGCGTGGAGCTCCGACATCCGGCACGACATGCACGGACTCGCGGGCATCGTGACCGCGGTCTCGGGCGTCGTACTCCTGGCGATCGCCGCGGTACGCGCGCGGGTGTACACGGACCGTGGCTCGGCCGTGGCCTTCGGCACAGGGGCCCTCGCGAACCTGGGCGTCGCGGGCAGCGGGCTGGCGGCGCTCCCGGCCGGCGAGGGAATCGGCCGGCTGCATTTCCTGCTCGCCTGCGCTGTCGTGCTGGTGGGGTCGGTGGTGCTGGTGATCCTCACACCGAGCGGCGACGGGCCGTTCGTCGCCTTCGCCTTCGCCTCGGCCATCGGCATGCTGCTGACGTTCGTCTCGATCCTCACCGAGATGCGGCCGGTCGAGTCCGCTGCTGTCTGCTCGCCGCTCGCCGTGGGCACGCTCGCGTTCCTGCCCGGTCTCGCCACCCGTTTCGCCCGCCTGCCCATCGGCTTCGATCCGCCCCGTACCGCAGCCGGAAGTGACTACGCCGAGGACGACGAGGCGGAACCGGCCGCCGCGATCGACGCCGAACGGATCGCGGCCCAGGCGCGACGCGGCCACGAACTGCTGATGGGCCTGGTCGGCGGCTGTGCGCTGGTCGCCACGGGAGCCGCCGCGGTGCTCGGGTTCTCCGACGGTCTCTGGGCCCAACTGCTCGCCCTCACCACGGGCCTGGCCCTGCTGATGCGCGCCCGTCTGTTCCGGCACGCCGTCCAGGTGGGCTGCACTCTGGCCGCCGGTCTCGCCTCGCTGGTCCTCCTCGGACTCGGCCTCTCCCTCAACCCGCCCGCGCGGATGGTCCTGGAGGCACTGCGGGGCGACGACGCGGCGCTGGACATCAGGCTGATCTGGCTGGCGGTCGCGGTGGCCGTCGTCGCCGGGACGATCGCAGCGATCGCTCTGGTCGTCCCCAGCAAGGGGGTCACCCCGTTCTGGGGCCGGTTCCTGGAGATCGCCGAGACGTTCGTCCTGCTGACGCTGCTGCCGCTGTGTCTTGCGGTGTTCGGCGCGTACCACGAGATGCGCTCGCTCTCCTCCTGAGAGCAGGGTCGTACACGACCTGAACCGATGATTCGACCGACGGGGGAAAGAGGCACCTTAACCATGGCATCACGGCGCGACGAGCTCAACGCCTACACCTTCGCGCGACGGCGGCTGGTCGGGCAGTTCCTGCAGCCCAACCCGAACGGCACGGAGGAGGGCTGGCCACGCCCCCTGCGCGCGGTCGTGCCGGGTGCGGTCATCGCGGCGGTCCTGCTCGCGGGCTTCGGGGCCTGGGGCATGTTCAAGCCCGCCGCACCGCGGAACTGGGACAAGCCCGGGGAACACATCATCATCTCGAGCAAGTCGACCACGCGGTACGTGATTCTGACGACCGACGACAAGACACAGCTGCACCCGGTGCTGAACATGTCCTCGGCGAAGCTGCTGCTCACGCCCGACAAGGGCAAAATCATCAACGTCGACGAATCCGTCCTCGACAACGGCGAGATCCCGCACGGCCCCACCCTCGGCATCCCCTACGCCCCCGACCGGCTGCCGGACTCGGGGGAAGCCGGCTCGAAGAAGCGGTGGGCCGTCTGCGAGCGCCCCGGTGAAGGGGGCCGTGCCATCCAGAAGGCCGCGTTCGTCCTCGCCGAGCGCGACATGGACCGGACCGAGGGTACGCAGCGGCTGCGCGGCGGCGAGCTGATGTACGTGGCGGGCCCGGGCCCGGACCGCACCCGCTACGTCGTCGACGCCAAGGGCACGGCGTACCCCGTGAAGAACGAGGAACCGCTGCTGCGCCAGATCGTCGGCGAGAACCGGGAGCCCCAGCGGGTCTCGGCCGGCTGGCTCAAAACCCTGCACAAGGGCGACACCATCACCTTCCCGCGGATCCAGGACACCCCCGGCGTCGACGCCGGAATCCAGGGCACGCTGCCGGAAGAGGCGAACAGGGTGGGCATGGTCCTGGAGGCGCCGTCCGGCACCAGGATGCAGAAGTACGTCGTCCTGCGCGGGCGGGTGGCGCCGGTCTCCGACTTCATGGCCAAGCTTCTGCTCAGCAGCAAGCAGCTGGACGAACTGGGGCAGGCGAGCCGGGCGATGCCGGTCAATGCCATCAGCTTCACACCCGGAGAGCCGTTCGGCGCGGAGCGGACCTGGCCCCAGCAGGAACCGAAACCGGTCAACTCGCCCGGCAGCGCCAAGAACGGCCGCAGCACACTCTGCAACGTCCTGCGCGACGTGGACGAGGACCGAGGTGGCACGACCCTGAGCACCTGGGCGGGCACGGAATTCCCCGCCCCGCTTCCCACCGGTTCTAGCAGCGCGTACGTCACCCCCGGATCGGGCCAGTTCTTCCGCCAGTTCACGGGGTCGTCGACCCGCTCCGGCTTCTTCTTCCTGGTGACCGACACCGGCCTGCGCTATGCGATGCAGTCCAACGGCGACAGCGAGACGGACGACGCGGGCATCGGTTCCTCAGGCTCGGCCGCCGAGAAGCGCAAGCAGCGCGCGGAGGCGTTGCTTGAGGCCCAACGGGCGCAGGACCGTCTGGGCTACCAGAATGTGACACCGGCTCCGATCCCGGCCGCGTGGTCCGCGTTCCTGCCGACGGGACCGCGGCTCTCGTCGGGGGCGGCGCGGCAGCCGCAGGGCTCGTGAGGGGGCGGGCGTAGGAATGCGTACGCATCGCTGCCCGAGGCGCCCGGAGGGGCGGTGGAGCCACGCCCGCCTTCTCGCCGGAGCGGGGGCCGTCGCCTCCGTGCTCGTCGGCGTGCCGCCGGCGCCGACGGCCATCGCCGCAGATCAGTGCACCTTCGACGGTAAGCCGTACGAGGGCCGCCCATGGGCCTTGCAACGGGTCCTGCTGGACGAGCTGTGGGAGCAGTCGATGGGCGAGGGAGTGCGGGTCGCGGTCATCGACACGGGTGTGGACGTGAAGCATCCTCAGCTCACCCGGGCGGTGGAGGCCGAGAGCGGCCGCAACTTCCTGCCGAAGAACCTGACGGACGACAACGGCAACAAGATCGAGCGCGGCAGCGAGAACGGCACCACCGACGTGGTGGGCCACGGCACGAAGATCGCGGGAATCATCGCCGCCCGGCCGGTGAAGGGCACGGGCTTCGTCGGCCTGGCTCCCAAGGCGACGATCATCCCGATCCAGCAGAACGACGCCGAGGGCCACGGCGACACCGAGAGCCTGGCCAAGGCCATCGACTACGCGGTCAGTGAGGCGAAGGCCGACGTCATCAACATCTCCCAGGACACGGCCGACGCGGTCAGGCCCTCGCCCCGACTGGCGCGGGCGGTCGAGAACGCCTTGGCCGAGGAGATCGTCATCGTGGCCTCAGCGGGCAATGACGGCCTCGGTGGCAATGTGAAGAAGACCTACCCGGCGTCGTACGAAGGCGTCCTGGCGGTGGCCGCCGCGGACCGCAACAACGAACGCGCGGCCTTCTCCCAGTCGGGCGAGTTCGTCGACGTCGCCGCCCCAGGCGTCGACATGGTCTCCACCGTCCCCGGCGGCGGACACTGCGCGGACAACGGTACGAGCTTCTCGGCGCCCTACGTCGCCGGCGTCGCGGCCTTGATCAAGGCCAAGCACCCCCGGTGGACGCAGGAGCAGATCACCGCCCAGATCATGCAGACCGCGGAACGCTCCATCCCCGGTCACGACCGCCTGGTCGGCTGGGGCGTCGTCGACCCCGTGCGCGCCCTGACGGAGGACGACAAGCCGATCGAACACCCGGTACCGAGCAACGCGGGCACCGAGCGCGCCGAGGCCCCCACGGTGGCCCGACTCCCCCTCGGTGAAACCCCGCAGGAGCGTGCCGTCAGGCTGGGGACCTATGCGGTGGTGGGCAGCCTGGTGCTGGTGGCTGTCATCGGGGGCGGGGCGGTGGCGGTACGGGACGGCAGGCGGAACAGGCGGAGCAGGACGGCCGGATAGCGCCGCCGGGCGCGCCGAGAAGGCTGTTGGTCCTGTCAGTGGCGGTGGTTAGAGTGATGCGCGTGCAATCGGTGACGTTTCCGTCACCGCGATCGCAATGACCGGCGGTCGTAGCAAACGGGGGGGGGTGACCGTCATGCCATGTGCCAGTGATGCATGTGATGCCGGCGATGCTGGCAGCGCTGGTGATGCCGGTGATGTTCGAACCGGTGAGCTCTTGCCGCAGGGCGACTACGCCTCGGCACTCCAGCAGGCCCCCGAGCGGGCCGACAACTCAGCCTGACGCCAAGGCCGTAGGCGTCTCACGGCGGCGCATTTAGGCATCACTCAACCCGGCACCCTCTCCAAGCCGTCGGGCTCTCCACAGCACCGTGAAGCACCGGAAAGGAAGAACAGATGGCAGGAACTCAGAAGGTCACAGATGACGTACTGCGGCAGTTCGAGCAGGAGCTCAATGAACGTTTCGGTTCGGTGAAGCAGCAACTGCAGCAGCTGCACGCCGTGATCGACGGTGTGGAAGGCAAGTGGCAGGGCCAGGGTGCCGTGTCCTTCGACCGCAAGCAGACCGAGATCAACGAGCGCATGGCCAACATCGGCAACCTGCTCGTCCGCTTCCAGAACGCGGTCAACGACAACCGCCGCATCGCCGGAAGCACCGACGACGAGGTCTACCAGGCGCTCCAGGGCGTCGACACAGGCAGCTCGGGCTCGAGCGCAGGCACAGGACCGACGGGCGGCGGCAGGACCTCGGCTTTCTCCGGCATGTAACACGCAGGACGAACCACCCTTCGCTCCCTGACACCCAAACTCCCGAACGCCAGTTGGAGAACCCATGGCAGTAGACAACGGCACCATGCTCGTCACCTATGCGGAACTCGAGCGCGCCGCGACGGACATCACCACTCAGGCAAAGCGGCTCGACACGGACCTGGAAGCCCTCCAGAAGCGGATGAAGGACATCTCCGCCTTCTTCGAGGGCGAAGCCAAGAACGCCGCCGACGGCCTTCACCGCGAGTGGGACATCAAGGCCCGCGAAATCCACCAGGCCCTGAACTCCATCGCAAACGCGGTCCGCGAAGCGAGCACCGCGTACAGCGCCGCGGACAGGCGAGCCGCGGCCAACTACTAGACCGGCCCGGCAGGACAGCGCCGGCGCAGACTCGGGGTGGGTACGCACGGGAGGTACCCACCCTGAGCGGCTCTGAGTACCGGCCCGCTCGATGTGAGTATCCGCCCCCATGCCGTGACGGTGTCCCAGAGGTGAGGATCGTGCACACCGCACACGGAAGGAACGACGGTGAACCTGAGCCCCAAGGCATACGACGCCCTGTACGGCCCCTATCGACCGACGTACACGCCCAGTCGGGGTGAGACTGCCGTTGCCGTGGCGGCAGGCGGACTGTGGGCGCTGACCCTGGTATCACTTGGCTTTCTGACGCTTCTCGTGAGCATCGTGGCGGTGTGGGCCGCGGCGGCGGGGGAACCGGTCGGAGGCTTCCTGTGGCCGTTCTGCCTCACCGTGGCGGGCGCTGCCGCCGCGCTGACCGCGCTCGCCTTCGCACCTGGCGTTCGCCGCCTGGCGCCGGCGGCCCGCATGCTCCTCCTGGGCGCCCTGGCGTGCCCGGTCCCCACCTGTTTCGCGCTCGTGACCTGGGCCAGGATCGGGTGACCTGCGTCGCCTCGAGGTAAGCCCTTCAGGAGACGGGTGGCGTGGTCATGTGAACGCCAGGCGCTTGCTGTCGCGGTCAGTTACCCGAGCGCGGGAATGACACCTCCACCCGGCGGTTCTTCTTGCGGCCCGTCTCCGTCGCGTTCGAGGAGATCGGGTACTGCTCGCCGTAGCCGCGGACCTCGTAGGTGACTGTGGAGTCGTTCAGTTCCGACTCCAGGACACCCTGTACGGCGTTCGCGCGCTTTCTGGACAGGACGTCGCCGTGGGCGGAGGAGCCCAGGTTGTCGGTGAAGCCGAAGACCCGGATGCGAGTGGCGTTCTGGGTCTTGATCTCCTCGGCGATCTCCCCGATACGGGCCTTCGCCTCGCCGGTCAGCTTGGCGCTGTCCTTGGGGAAGAGGACCTCGGCCTGGAGGGCGAACTTCACGTCGGCGTTGGTGTCTTCGCGGCGTTCCTCGCCGGCCTGGTCCTCGACGACCTGCTTGATGTCCAGCACCTTGGCCTCGGCGAGCGTCGCGCCTTCGGGGAGCTTCAGGTCGGGGTCGTTGGCGTCCACCTCGACGGGGGCGGCTGCTGTCGCCTCGGTACCGGGCGGGACGCTGGGATCGTCCGCGGCATCGGCCGTCGTGGCGCCGAGGAGGTTGGCGGCGACCATGAGCGTGGCTGCGGTGAGGGTGAGGGGGAGGCGGGGGGTGCGGGTCATGATGGCCTCACCCGGAGATCTGGATGGTGGCGGCGGCGAAGGTCGGCAGTTGGAAGGTGACCTCTGATGTGCCTGTGGGCGGGGACGGGAACTGCATGAAGACTGCGATGGTCTCGCCGGCTTTGAGGGTCGAGAAGCCCGTCGTCGTCAGCGGACGGCCGTCCGTGTCCCGCAGGACGTAGTACCGCTTCTTGCTCTTCGAGTCGACGAGCGTGGCACCGCCCAGAGATCTGCCGTTCCTGATGATCTCGGTCTCGTTTCCGCTCAACGCAGAGGGGACCGAAGTGCTCTTGTCCCCGTCGTTCTTCAGGTTGCCGTTCACAGTGACGAACCCACCGGAGTCACGCTTGGCAGAGGTGATCTGCAGGAGCAGTCCGTCCGAACCTTTCAGCTCCGCCAAGGGCTCGTCCGCCTGCCCCTCCTGAGCGCTCGGGTCGGATCCACGATCCGTGGTGGCTGACGCCGAAGCCTCCGGCTTGTTGTCATCGTCCCCGCCGCTGCCGCAGCCGGCCACGCCGAGGGCCAATCCAGCCGCAACGGTCAGCGCGACCATCCCCCTGTGGGCCTTCGCCGTGAACCGAATGCTCATGCCTCTGCTTCCCTCGTCACTCGTCGATCGCTTGTCAGTCGGCCAGATGGACATCGAAGAGGTCCTCGGGCCCGGGGAGGTCGTCCAGATCGTCCGGGTCCAGGGTCCATTTCCTGTCCTCGCAGATGAGCTGCGGCAGGACGGCGTCTCCACCATCTCCCGATTCCTGATCCGGGAGTTCGAACTCACACCGTGGCTCGATCACGGCGGTGGCCGTCGCTTTCGAGCGCACGGTCTCGGTACCGGGCACGATGGAGTCACCGACGGGTTCAGTGGTCGTGGCCTCTACCTCGTAGCCCGGCGGCAGTCCGAACTGCGGCCGGCAGAGAGCGGTGGCGTCGTTCTGCGCCGCCAGTTGCATTGCGCGTCCGCATCCTTCGAGGGCCGCACCCACACCGTCGAAGATGTCCTGCCACTTCGTCGGGTCGAGTACGTTCTCCACCCACTCGTCCGTGAGCTTGTCCCGCGTGTCCAGGGCCGCCGCGAGTGCTGCCGCGTCCGCCGCCGTCTGAGCACTGTTCCGATTCGCCGCGGCCTGGCCGACCGCGAGGTACGCGAACGCGAGAAGGAGCAGGCCCGCCACCACCGTGATGTAGATGGGGAAGGCCTGCCCTGCGTCGTCGGACCTGTGCGGCCGCATCAACCGCCGGTCACTTCGGTGATCTTGTCCGTGATCGCGTCGAAGATCGTCTGCCCGATGTCCGTCCCCGTAATGGCCAACACGATCGCCACCACCACCGCGATGATCCCCAGATACTCCACCGCCGTCTGTCCCTCGTCGTTGCGAGGGGTGTGGGAACGGAGATGTGCGACGGTGGTCTTCATCCAGTTGCTCATGGTGGTCCCCTCTGGTGTCCGGCGGTTGTTGAGCGCTGGACTCGCAAGCGTTGTAAGAAGTCTTGCGAGAAAAGTAAGCGCGGACACCCGAAACACCAGAGGGTCCCAGGACCCAATTGCGGGCCAAGGCCGAAAACCGTCGGTTCGTCATCGCCGCTCGGTCCCTCCCGGGTGTGAACCCGGCGCCGTGCCCAGCCACTTGGCGGCGGCCTGGCCGCGGCTGGTGCTGTGGAGTTTGGCGAAGATGCGGTTGATGTGGTTCTTGACCGTCTTCTCGCTGATGAAGCAGGCGGCGGCGATCTGCTGGTTGTTCATGCCCGATGCGATGAGGTCCATGATCTCCGCCTCCCTCCTGCTCAGCCGGAACCTTGACTGGTACGACGTCGACTGTCCCACATCTGGTTGCACTTGCGAAAGCAGTTCTGGTGAATTGCTTGTCGCAGTTGGGGGTTTGATGTTTGCTTGCGCGAGGGACGTTGCCGCTGTGGCGGTGAGGCGGGGCCGACTGTGTCGGATGTCCCGTACGGCCGTGAGCAGTTCGTCCGTCGTGAACTCGCCGTGGACCAGGTAGCCCGAGGCGCCTCGGCGCATGGCCTCCCGGACCGTCTCCGACTCCGCGCTGTACGTCACCATCAGCACCGGGGCGATGCGGACGAGGTGGGGCAGGGCCGTGATGCCGTCCGTGCCCGGCATGCGTACGTCCAGGAGGATCACATCGGGGCGGTGCCGGCGGGCCGCCTCGTGGGCTTCGTGGCCGTTCGTCGCCTCGGCCACCACCGTGATGTCCGGGTGGGTGGACAGGAGTGCCGTCAGGCCGGCTCGGACCACGGGGTTGTCGTCTGCCACCACGAGCCGGAGCGGGGTGTTCATCGGGTCGCCTCCGTCGTCGTCAGGGCCGCCAAGGGGAGTTCCACGCGGACCTCCGTGCCACGGGCGGTGTCGTCGCCGCCGTCGCCCAAGTGGATGCGGGCGCCTATCGCCGCGGCGCGTTCATGCATGCCCATCAGGCCGAAGTGGCCTGCGCGGCGCAGGCGTTCGAAGGTGGTGCCGGGGGGCAGGCCCCGGCCGTCGTCCCGGACCAGCAGGCACAGCACTCCGGCCCGGACGCCTGTTCGTACGTCGACGCGGGTCGCGTTCGCATGGCGGTGGGCGTTCTCCATGGACTCCTCCGTGATGGTGAGGAGCTGGCGGGCCACGGGCGCCGGGACCGGGGGCACGGGGTCCTCGCCCAGGGGGCCGTACGTGGCTCGCAGGCCGGTTCGGGTGGTGAAGTGCTCGGTGCGGGTGTTCAGTTCCATCGCGAGGTCCGTCGCGGGGTGCGGGCCGGCCACATCGCGCAGGTCCGCCAGGAGGTCCCGGGACTCCGCCGCTGCCCGGCGGGCCGAGCGAGCCACCAGTTCCGCCTGCTGCCTGATACGGGCCGGGTCCATCGGCGTCGACCCCGCGGAACGGGCCAGACCGTCCGCCGCCAGCGCCACTCCGTACAGCGTCTTCGCCACCGAGTCGTGCATCTCGCGGGCCAGCCTGGCGCGTTCCTCGCTCACCGCCTCCGTCACCGCCAGCCTCGCCCGGACCGCTGTCAGGGCCTCGGTGGCGGTGCCGAAGCGGAGCATCAGGTTGCGCAGGGACGAGCCGAGGGCGCCCGTGATGACGCACAAGCCCGGGAGGAGCAGCTTCTCCGCCAGGCCCGTCGACTGGGCGTCCCTGTCGATCGCGTAGGCCAGCAGCAGGATCAGGGACTGGGCGCTCGCGAACACGGCCGCGCCCCGGTAGCCGTAGACCATGCCGGCGAGCAGTGGAGTGCAGACGCCGACGTAGGCCAGCGTGGTGTCGGGGCCGGCGGAGACGAGGAGCAGGGAGGTGAAGAGGGTGTCCGCGGCCAGGAGGGTGGGGTGGCGCAGGAGGAGGGGGCCGAAGCGTTCCCAGTCGCGGAACAGGGCGTAGGAGCCCATGAACGTGATCACTACGGCCGCCCCTACGAGGCGGACGCCGACGCCTGGCGCCGCGTTGAGCAGGGCCTCGGGGGCCGCCAGCGCGATCATCGCCAGCCGGAACCCGAAGGCCTGGCGGCACATCGCCTGGAGGGCGTTTATCTGGAGGGAGATCTGCCCGACGCGCTCGGGCTCCCGGTCCGACTGAGGCTCGGGCTCGGGCTTGGGCTTGGGCTCCGGTTCGGGCTTGGGCTTGGGCTCCGCGGTCGCCGCCCGGGACGACGTCCAGCGGCGGCGCTCTCGGGGTGCCGGAATGGCGCCGCCTGCCACAGCCACACCTCGGGCCTTCGGCATGTCCGTGGGCGGGTTCGTGGGCGGGTTCGCCCCGCCCTCCGATCGCCCTTCCGTCTGCGCGTCCGCCACAAGCTTTCCCCCTGCTCCCCCGACTCCCTGAACTCCCTACTCCCCTGCTCCCTTACTCCCCCGTCAACGACCCGAAGTCCGTCCCCGACCCCAGTAGCAATCCCGCGCCCAGCAGGATCATCGTCGCCGGGACCATGAACGTCGTGATCATCACCGTGGCCTTGGGGACCGCGCGGGCCGCCTTGCGGCGGGCGTTCTGGGCGTCGGTGCGGCGCATGTCCTTCGCCAGGGCAACCAGCGTGTCGACGATCGGCGCGCCGAGTTCCTCCCCCTGCTGCAATGCCGTCACGAACATCGCGACCTGTTCGGAGTCGTTGCGCCGTCGCAGTTCCGCGAATGCCTGGCGGCGGCTCATGCCGAGGTCCATCTGGCGCAGGGTGATGCGGAGTTCGTCGGCCCAGGGGCCCTCGTACTTGGAGGCGACGCGGTCGAGGGCCTGGCGGAAACCCAGCCCGGCGCTGACGACCACCGCCAGGACGTCCAGGAAGTCCGGCAGGGTGCGTTCGATCTCGTCCTTCCTGATCCGGATGGCCGCCCAGATGCCGACCTCCGTCCAGAAGGCGCCGAAGGCCAACAGGAGCAGGGCGACCAGCAGCTGGCCCCGGAGCAGGAACACCAGGAAGCCGACCGCGCCGAGGAAGCCGTACACCGCCCGCCTGGCCGCGTAGCGGTCGATGGTCAGGCCGCCGGGGTTGCCCGCGAGGTCGATCTTGCGGCGGTATCTGGCCACCAGCTTGGGGCCCATCAGGCGCAGCACGGCGGGGGCGTAGCGCATGCCCATGCGGTCGATCAGGGAGTCCACCGCGCCGGTGCGACTCGCGCCGACCTCCAGGGCCAGCGCCAGATCGCTCGGCAGTTTCACGTCCGCCCGGTACATGCGGATGCCGGCGAAGACGCCTACCACGCTCAGGCCCATCAGCAGCGCCAGGAGCAGGCCCAGTCGGCTCAGTTCCATCGTCCTGTCCCCTTCCTCTTCCCTCGCGGACCTCGCGGACCTCGCGGACCTCGCGGACCTCGCAGCCTTCGCATCTCAGACGTCGATCCGTGACAGGCGGCGGATCATGATGAAGCCGACGGCGTACAGGCCGAACGCGATCAGTACCGCCCCCTGGCCGAGCGGTGAGCCCGTCATGCGGTCGAGGGCGCCGTCCTTCACGCCGTTCATGAGGAACAGGGACCCGATGCCCAGCACGGGCACGGCGTACGACGTCATGTTCACCTGGGAGAGCTGTGTGCGGACCTCGCGTCGAGTCTCCTTGCGCTCCTCCAGCGTCTCGGTCAGGTTCCGCAGGGCGCTCACCACCTGGCCGCCGGCCCGGTTGGACAGGACCAGGGTCGTCACGAGGACGACCAGTTCGCGGGACGGCAGGCGTTCGGCGAGTTCGCCGAGGGCGTCGTCCATCGAGGCGCCCAGTGCCAGCTGGTTGGAGACCTTGGCCAGTTCCTCGCCCGCGGGGGCCTCCAGTTCCTCCGCCGCAAGGCCGATGGCGGTGCGCAGGGCGAGGCCCGCGTGCGCCGCGTTGGCCAGGATGCGGGCCAGTTCGGGGAGTTGGTTGATGAACCGCTCGATGCGCTTCTGGCGTTGCCAGTTGAGGAACTGGATCGCCGCCCACCCGCCCAGCAGGCCCGCGATCGGGCCGAAGAAGGGCGCCAGGGCGGCCTGGCCGATCAGCCACAGTCCGGCCACCGTCGCCAGCATGTAGACGAGGAACTCCCCCGGCGTGACGTCCAGTCCCGTCGCCGCGAGCCGTACTTCGAGCTGCTTGCCCGCTCTCGTACGGCGCAGTCGGCGGTCCAGGTCGGCGAAGCGGCGGCGTCGGCCGTCGGCGCCGGTGAGCTGGCCGGTGGCCGTCAGCCGGTCGACCAGGGCTTGGCGCCGGGCCCGGCCGGAGGCGTAGGCGTGGACGCCGAGCACGGCGAGGGCACAGGTCAGCAGGGCGATTCCGGTGGTGAGCGTGATGCGGGTCTGGAGGTCCATGGGCGGGTCCTACCTGGCTTCTCGGGTGGCGAGTTCGAGCGGTGACTGGGCGACGCCGAAGGCCTGGGGTATCGGCTGGCTCGCCATGTAGAGGCGGTCCGCGGTGCGGCGCGGGAGCGGGAAGTACTCGAAGGCGCCGTGCACGCGGCCGTCCGGCGTCATGGGCTGGGCCCGGAAGCGGGCGGCGGTCGCGACGCGGTACGGCTCCGCCCCGTGGCTGTCCAGGATCGCGATCTCGGTGATCCTGCGGGCGCCGTCCGGGAAGCGGGTCAGCTGGATGATCACGTCCACCGCGCTGTTGATCTGGTCGTGCAGCGCCTCGAAGGGGACCGACACCTCGGACATGGACGCGAGGGTCTTGAGCCGCATCAGGGCGTCCTCGGTGCTGTTGGCGTGCACGGTGGCGAGGGAGCCGTCGTGGCCGGTCGACATCGCCTGGAGCATGTCCAGGGACTCTCCGCCGCGGACCTCACCGACGACGATCCGGTCGGGGCGCATCCGCAGGGAGTTGCGGACCAGGTCGCGGATGGTGACGCGGCCCTTGCCCTCGACGTTGGGCGGGCGGGACTCCAGGCGGATCACATGGGACTGCTGGAGCTGGAGTTCGGCCGAGTCCTCGATGGTGATGATGCGCTCGGTCGCCGGGATCAGGCCCGACAGGGCGTTGAGGAGCGTCGTCTTCCCCGTGCCCGTCGCGCCCGAGACGATGATGTTGAACTTCGCCTGCACCAGGCCGGCCAGCAGGTACACCATGGGCTCGTCGAGCGAGCCGAGGCCGGTCATCTCGTGCAGGGTGAAGGAGCGCGGGAAGCGGCGGATCGTCAGTGTCGCGCCGGTCAGGGACAGCGGCGGGATGATGACGTTCACGCGCTCGCCGGACGGCAGACGGGCGTCCACCATCGGGTTGGACTCGTCCACGCGCCGGTTCACCGTGGAGACGATGCGCTCGATCGTCTGCATCAGCTGGTCGTGGGAGGGGAAGCGGAGCGGCAACTGCTCGACGCGGCCCGCTCGTTCGACGAAGATGGCGTCGGGGCCGTTGACCATGATCTCGGTGATCGAGGCGTCCTCGAGGAGGGGTTCGAGGATGCCGAGGCCGAGTGCCTCGTCGACCACGCGCCGGATCAGTTGTGCGCGCTCGACCGTGGACAGCACCGGGCCCTCACGGCTGATGATGTGCCCGAGGACCCGCTCCAGACGGGCTCTGCGCTCGGCCGCCGCGAGCGAGCTCATCTCGGCGAGGTCGATCTCCTCCAGGAGCTTGGCACGGTACGAGGCGACCAGATGGCCGTCCTCGCCCCGGCTGCCGGGCTCCTCGGGGGTGTTGATGCGTGACCTCAGGCTCATGTGGATCCTCGTTCAGTGGTCGAGCGGCATGGTCGCGGTCTTCCGGGCGGGGTCGAAGTCCCAGCCTGGGACGATCGACGGGATCTCGACGACGGCGGTGACGGTGACCTCGTCGCCGCCTTCGGCCGGCTCGCAGGCGACGGACAGCCAGTCGCTGACGGCGTTCCGGCAGCCCTCCTGGGCGGCACCGGGTTCGAGCGAGGCGGCGCGCGCTCCCGCCCGGGCCGCGGTGCCGGCCTGCTGGGCGGCGTAGGCGATGAGGCCGAGCTGGATGCCCGCCATGGCCACGAGGACGAGGATCGGGATGAACCCGAGGTACTCGATGGCCACTTGGCCGCGGTCCCGGACTTTCACGTCGTACGACATCTCAGTCCTCCCTCTCCTCCTGAACGGCCCCGGCGTGCCCGTCGACGGTGAACGGGAAGCCGATCGCGCCGGGGAAGAGGACGGGCACCTCCAGACGCACGTCCGCGGTGGCATACCCGCCGCTCGCACCGCAGTCCACGCTCGCGCCCCCCTCCCAAGCGCCCGGCAGGTGTCGCAGCGCGGCCTCCTCGCAGCCCGCCTGCCCCTCGGACACGGCCCCGGCCCGCGCCGCCTCGTCCGCGGCGTTCGCGGCCAGCGAGAAGGTGTAGCCGAGCAGCACGCACTGCCACAGCAGCACCAGCGTGAGGATGATCAGCGGTGTCATCCCGAGGAACTCGACGGTGACCTGCCCCTGGTCACCCCGGCCACGGCTGCCGCCGCCCCCGGCCCGGCCCGAGCCGCCCCGCCCCCTGACCCGCGCCCACACCCTCGCCTTCACCCGCACCCGCACTCTCACCGCCCCAACTCCCTCCGCCGCCGGAACGTCAGTGCCGCCGCACGGTCTCCGGCGCGGGTCCTGGTGGTGCGCCGGGTGGTGGGCTCGGTGCCCTTGAGGAGGCCCAGCTCGCCGGCGAGGGCCCACAGGGCCTGGCGGATGGCGCCCTTGCTGTCCAGTTCGTGCACGCGTCCGGCGTCGATGGGGCCCTGGAGTTCCTTGAAGTTGGCGGGGATCGCGGTGGCGGCGATACCGGTGCCGGTGATCTTCTGGATGAGGGCGGGCTGGATCTCCGTACCGCGCGAGTGGCGGTTGACGACGATCGTGGTCTCCTCCGCCTTGCGGATCTGGAGGCGGTCCCACATCCGTACGGTGCGTTTGGCGCCGCGGACCGCGACCACGTCCGGGGTGGTGACGAGGAGCGCGGTGTCGGCCATCTCCACGGCCGTCGCGCTCGCGCCGGTCAGCTGGGCGCCGCAGTCGACGACGACGACCTCGTAGCGGGAGCGCAGGGCGCCGACGATGTGGCGGGCGGCGCGGTCGGTGACCTCCTCGCCGCGCTCGCCGTCGCCGGGGGCGAGGAGCAGGGCGACCCCGGTGTCGTGGCGGAACACCGCGTCGGCCAGGACGCGCGGCGAGATGTCGTTGATGGCGGCGAGGTCGACGACCGAGCGCCGGAACTGGATGTCGAGGTAGGCGGCGACGTCCCCGGTCTGGAGGTCCATGTCGAGCAGGGCGGTGCTGCGGCCCGACGCCTGGGCGGCGAGGGCGAGTTGGATGGCGGCGAGGGTCGCCCCGACGCCTCCTTTGGCGCCGCTCACCGTGACCACCGTGCCCCCGGCGCCGCTGAACACGTCGCCGCCCGCCCCGAGATGGCGGCGCACTCCCACCGACCACTGGGCGACCGCGTTGACCCGGCTCGCCAGTTCCTCGTAGCTCAGCGGCAGGGCGACCAGGCCGCGGGCGCCGTAGTCCATGGCGGCCTGGAAGAGGCCGGGGCCGGCGTCGGAGGTGACGAGGATGACGCCGACCGCGGGGAAGCGCAGGGCGACCTCGCGGATGAGTTCCAGGGCCGGGACGGGGCCGATGCGTTCGTGGACGACGACGACCTCGGGCAGTTCGTCGACGGACTCGGCGGCGAGGCGCGCGAGGGTGTCGACGAGCTGGGTGGAGTCGGTCACCGGGGCCACCGGCTCGGCGTCGGGGAGCTGGCTGAGCAGCGTCGTGAGGGACCGGACCGCGTCCGCGTCGCCGACGGCAGGAAGGATCCTCGTGGGCATGCGGGCCTCTCACTTGTCCTTGGCGAGTTCGTAGGTGCGGTCCGTGGCGGCGACGTCGGAGTCGGCTCCGGGTGCCACCAGGGCGAGCCGGACCTCCTGGGCGAACGACTCGGCGTAGGTGATGCGCTGGGCGTCGACGGTCTTCAGGGCGAAGGTGATCGGGACGGCGTCGGTGGGCTCGCGGTCGCGGTCGTCGGCGTCCGGCTCGAGGGCGGTGAGCTCACCCACGTCGATGACCCTGGCGTTCTCCACGATGAGCTTGGACTGGTCGGGGTCGCCGTCGCGTTTCCCCTCGAAGGTGGCGTAGACGTTGACCGTCGAACCCGGGGTGATCTTGCCCGCCACGCCGGTCGCCGCGTCGATCATGATGGCGACCTCCTGCTCGCCGGTCCGCAGGGCGGGCTGGTCGACGATCATGTCGCTCTGGAGCAGGGAGCCCTCGCGCAGGGTCGTGACGGCGATCTTGCCCTGGATCTCCCGGAGGTCGGTGACCGCGTTCCGCGACATCCACCGCTCGGGCATCTCGATCTTCTCGAACTGGCCCGGGCTGAGCTGTGTGTAGGGGGCCACGCTCGACTTGACCCGGTAGGCGGTGACCTCGGGACCGACCTTGGACTTCACGTCGCTGATGACGGAGAGGACGCCTGCGAAGGCACCGAGGGCGCAGACGACCGACAGGAGCAGGAGTACCACGCCGCGGCGCTGACGGGAGTTCATGAACCGTACAACCTCATTGGGGGAATCGGTCGGGAGCGGTCGGTCGGGGCGGGGGCCTCGGGCGGCGGCCTCGGGTGGCCGGGGTCCGGTCGGCCCGCGCGGACGGGGTCCGGTCGTCAGCCCGCGCGGGCGGGTTGCTCGTGGACGGGCGGGACGGCGCAGCAGAAGACGCAGCGGTCGCCGATGACGTCGATGCCGCACCAGTGACAGGAGTTCTGCCGTACCGAGGTGACGAGTTGGTAGAGCACCGAGAGGTCGGGCAGATAGGCGCAGAACTCGATCAGCTTGGGCGTCCCCCACCAGGTGGCCGACTCGGCGGGCAGCGCCGCCTCGCGCAGGCCCTGCGCTCGCCAGGACGGGACCAGCGTGGAGGTGACCCAGTCGGACTGGAGCTGCCCCCGCGCCACCAGCATCGCGGTGCCGAACTCCGGGCCGGGGAGGGTGGCGCCGGGGCCCATCTTGACCAGGTGCGGCGTCGGGTGGGCGAGGACGCCGAACTGGCTGCCGGGCACCCAGGACTTGGCGTGCGACTTGAGGTCGACGGGGACCCGGTCCAGCTTGGCGACCGAGCCGAGGAGCGCACCGGCGTGGATGTAGTGGGTGAGCAGCCGGCCGGCCGAGGCGAGGATGCCGGGGCTGAGGTCGCAGGAGGCGAGCTGCCGCAGCTGGCGGGCGAGTACGGCGAGTCCGAGCGGGGGCAGTGCGGGGCTGAACAGGGCGATCCGGTCGCTCTCCAGCAGGGACCGTACGGTGCGCAGCCGCTGCACCACCGCACGCGGGGCGGCCTGGGAGCAGACGACGACCACATGGCCGTGCTGTTCGGTCAGCGTCTGGAGGTCCGCCAGCGACAGCTCCAGTGGCTCCCGGCCGAGGTCGCCGAGGACGACGGCGGGCACGGTTCGCTCGTCATGTGCCGGCAGTGCCATGTCGGCACTGGTCACGGCAATGGCAGTTGGCACGCGCAGCTCCCCGTTCCCGCCCGGTCCGGTGACCGGAGTTACTCCGGTGCACCGAGATGACTTCATTGCGTGACTATGGGAGCACTGTATCCACGGCTCGATGGCCGGAGAACAGCGATTCCGCAGCCAGGAAGGAACTCGCCTCGTACAACTCCCGCCAAAACGGGGCAGGTTGCGCACACCGCTTCTCCAAGGTTGAATCCCTTGACAGTTGAATTGGTCTGGACCAAGTTATTGTCATGTCCATACGCAGCAGATTTCGGCGGTCCTCCGGGCCGACCCGTGCGTGGGCGGGAGTGGCCACCGCGGCCCTCGCGCTCGCCTTCCTCCCCGCGGCGCACGCTTCCGCGGCGGACCTGAACAACGCCAGGAACGCCGGCTTCGAGTCGGGCCTGAGCAACTGGACCTGTTCCGCGAGCAGCGGGACGACGGTCTCCTCCCCGGTGCACGGCGGCTCCGCCGCGCTGAAGGCGACACCGGCCGGGCAGGACAACGCCCGGTGCGCCCAGACGGTGGCCGTCCGCCCCGACTCGACGTACACGCTGAGCGCCTGGGTTCAGGGCGGTTACAGCTATCTGGGCGTGACGGGCACGGGCACCACGGACGTGTCGACCTGGACTCCGGACTCGGCGGCCTGGAAGCAGCTGTCGACCACCTTCACCACGGGGTCCTCGACGACCTCGGTGACGGTGTACACGCACGGCTGGTACGGACAGGCGGCCTACTACGCCGACGACGTATCGGTGTACGGCCCCGACGGCGGCGGGGGCACCGACCCCTCCCCCACGGTCCCCGGCGCGCCGGGCGGCCTCTCGGTGTCGGGCACGACCTCCTCGTCCGTCTCCCTGGCCTGGAACACCGTCTCGGGCGCGACCGGTTACCACGTCTACCGCAACGGCACGAAGGTGACCGCGGTGACCGGCACCTCGGCGACCGTGACCGGGCTCGCGGCCTCGACGTCGTACTCCTTCCAGGTCACCGCGACCAACGCGGCCGGTGAGTCACCGAAGTCGGCGCCGGTGACGGGGACCACCAACAAGCCGACCGGCCCCGGTCCCGCCCTGCCCAAGCACGCGGTGACCGGCTACTGGCAGAACTTCGACAACGGCGCCACCGTCCAGAAGCTCGCCGACGTCCAGTCCCAGTACGACATCATCGCCGTCGCCTTCGCGGACGCGACCTCGACGCCGGGCGCGGTGACCTTCAACCTGGACTCGGCCGGGCTGGGCGGCTACACCGTCGACCAGTTCAAGGCGGACATCAGGGCGAAGCAGGCCGCCGGGAAGAAGGTCATCATCTCGGTGGGCGGCGAGCGCGGAACGGTGAGCGTGAACGACGCCGCCTCGGCGACGAACTTCGCGAACTCCGTCCACTCCCTGATGCAGACGTACGGCTTCGACGGCGTCGACATCGACCTGGAGAACGGCCTCAACGCC
This sequence comes from Streptomyces sp. M41, assembly GCF_043673425.1. Lineage (NCBI taxonomy): Bacteria > Bacillati > Actinomycetota > Actinomycetes > Kitasatosporales > Streptomycetaceae > Streptomyces > Streptomyces sp. M41. Next base: position 27,974 of record NZ_JBIMKE010000033.1, read on the forward strand.
ACCTATATGACACAGGCGCTGCGGTCGCTGTCGGGCAAGGCCGGCTCGTCGCTGATCATCACGATGGCTCCGCAGACCATCGACATGCAGTCGACGTCGAACTCGTACTTCCAGACGGCCTTGAACATCAAGGACATCCTCACGGTCGTCAACATGCAGTACTACAACAGCGGTTCGATGCTCGGCTGTGACGGCAAGGTCTACAGCCAGGGTTCGGTGGACTTCCTGACCGCCCTGGCCTGCATCCAGCTGGAGGGCGGTCTGGCCCCGTCGCAGGTGGGGCTGGGACTGCCGGCTTCGACCCGGGGCGCGGGCAGCGGGTACGTCTCACCGTCGATCGTGAACAACGCCCTGGACTGTCTGACGAAGGGGACCGGCTGTGGGTCCTTCAAGCCCTCGCGGACCTATCCCGACCTGCGGGGCGCGATGACCTGGTCGACGAACTGGGACGCCACCGCGGGCAACGCGTGGTCGAACGCGGTGGGGCCGCACGTGCACGGGCTGCCGTAGCAGGCGCTCCGTCTCACCCCGCCGGACGGTAGTGGCCGAGCACCCAGGACAGCTGAGGGATCCACTCCTGAAGCCGTGCCCGGGGCTTGGCCTCCACCACGCACTCGAAGAGCCGGCCGTCCAGGTGGATCACCGCCACCATCAGGGCCTTGCCGTCGGGGCTCACCTGGTGGTGGACGCTGCGGATCTCGGGCCAGCGGAACTCGATCGTGAAGCCGGACATCTCCAGGGCGACACCGGAGGCGTCGACGACGACAGCGTTGCGTTTGCCGACGGCCAGGAAGTCCGGGCCGACCGGCGCCGGCTGGGGCGGCACGGGTGCGTACGCGGGCTGCCCCGGTGCGTACGCGTGCGGTGCGGGGGCGACGAGGGCGGTGCGGCGGAGTACGGGGGCGGTGCGGGGGCGTACGGGGACGGCTGTGCGGGTCCTGGCTGTGGCGCGTACTGCGGTGGGGGTGGGCCGAAGCCCGGACCGGGTGGGGGCGGCTGCTCGGTCATGGGTGGCGTCCTGGATCCTCGTACTCGCTGGGAACTTCTGGTGGCTGCGGTGCCACATTCTCCCTGCCTCGCCGCATCAGTGAAGTCGGGACCTCACCGAGCCCGCACAGCACAGCACAGGGGAGTGGGACCGGTACCGCTAGAAGAACTCCGACCACGGCTGGTCCCAGATCTGCTTCACGCACAGCACCAGGAACAGCAGGCCCGCGATCGTCAGCATCACGTTGCTGACCCGACCGTTGCGCCATTCCCTGGGTGTGCGCGAGGAGTTCAGGAGCCACATCAGGGTGCCGGCGAGGAAGGGCATGAAGGCCGCGCCCAGGACGCCGTAGACGATGATCAGGCGGAAGGGTTCGCCCTGGAAGAGCAGGACGATGGGCGGGAAGGTCAGCCAGAGCAGGTAGGCCCGGAAGGGCCAGGAGCGCTCGCGCTCACCCGAGGCGACCTCCTCGCCCTTCAGCTCGCCGCGCTCGCGGTAGCGGGCCACGAAGTCGGCGAACATCAGGCTGACGCCGTGCCAGACGCCGATCAGCGAGGTGAAGGAGGTGGCGAAGAAGCCGATCAGGAAGAACTTCGCGGTCGCGGTGCCGTACTCGTCCGCCAGGATGTCGCCCAGCTGGATCAGGCCCTTGTCGCCGCTCGCGATGGCGATGTTCGCGGAGTGCAGCAGTTCGGCGCCGACGAACAGCATGGCGATGACGAAGACGCCGGTCGTGGCGTACGCGACCCGGTTGTCCAGCCGCATGACCTTCATCCAGCCGGTGTTCGTCCATCCCTTGGCGTTGACCCAGTAGCCGTACGCGGCAAGGGTGATGGTGCCGCCGACGCCTCCGATCAGGCCGAGGGTGTTGAGGATCGAGTCCTTCTCGTCGGGCAGGACGGGCAGCAGCCCCGCGAACGCGTCCGGGAGGTTCGGGGTGACGCGGACCGCCAGATACACCGTGACCACGAACATCACGCCGACGAGGACCGTCATGACCTTCTCGAAGACGGCGTACTTGTTGAACCAGACGAAGACCAGGCCGACCAGGCCGCAGGCCACGCCCCACCATTCGAGGTCCATCACGTCCGGGAACAGCGCCTGAAGGGGCAGCCCGCTCGACGACATCGCGGCGGCCCCGTAGACGAAGCCCCAGATCACGACGTAGACCGCGAAGAAGTACGTGGTCCAGCGACCGAGGCTCGCCCAGCCCTCGAAGAGGGTGCGGCCGGTGGACAGATGCCAGCGGCCCGCAGCCTCGGCGAGGGAGATCTTGACCAGACAGCCGATGACGGCGGCCCAGAGGAGGGTGTAGCCGAAGTTGCTGCCCGCGATGAGCGTGGCGACGAGGTCGCCGGCGCCGACGCCGGTCGCGGCGACGACGATGCCGGGTCCGATGTAGCGCCAACTGGACTTGCGGGGCCGGGAGTCCGCCTCACCGGCCGATGGTGCTGCTGTGTTTCCCGTGGTGTCCGCCATGCAGATCAAGAAAGCGGAAAGAACCGAAACCGACAAGGGGGCCTGCGCGGTCCCACCTGAACCACCTGTCCCGGCAGCCCCCTACTCGCACCGCGCGTCGGCCGTCACAAGGCTGACGCCGCGGCGAAGGGTTCCGCATGCGTGGGCTCCAACGCCACCAGGGCGATCCACGACCCGTCCGCGAACATGAGCTCGAACCGGCCGCGTTGCAACACACCCTTGCGGTTGGTTCGGACCCCGCGCACGCCGGCCCGCGGCCCCTCCCACTGGAGCTCGTATGCCCGACCCGTCTGCCACAGCTTGGCGCGGTCGGCCAGCGCGAGCACCCGGTGGTCGGTGAAGGCGACCGCCAGCGTCGTGGCGGGCAGCCGTGCCGCGCTGTAGTGCGCCACCAGGAATTGCCCGGCCTGGCTCTCCCACCCCCCGTGCATGCCCCTGCCGTGCACGGCGCGTGCAACGGCATCCTCCGTCGACTGCTGAGCGCCTTCCATCGTCCGCTCGAACCCTGTGACGGTCTGCGGCTGGCTCGGGCGCAGAAACCGCTGCACCGCCCGGGGAAGGCGGGACTTCAGCCGACGCTCCAGCTCCGACTCCTGGGGCGGCTGCCGTAGCCAGACCGGCCGCTCCGGCACGCCGGGAGCCGTCTCGCACTCGCAGATCGCGAGGAGCCTCTCGCCGGGCCGGAGGTGCGGTTGGACCTGGTCACGGCATTCGCTGGTCATCCCTGCAATTCCCTCTGTTCAGACGAGTGGGGTCATCCGAAGGGATTGTCCCAATGCCGAGGTTCCAGCCCCCTACCCGTACTGAAGCCGTACGCTCGCGCGCTCCCCCTCGTCGCGGATGTCGACGTACGCGCACACCTGCCGGGCGAACCACAGCCCCTGACCGGGTTCGGGTCCCGTCCTCGGTGGAGGTGCGAACCCGGCGAGGGGGTCGTCGACGCGGCGCGGGGCGCGCAGTTCGCAGACGCACGCCGGGGCCTCGCCCCACAGCAGGGCGCCGTCCAGCGGGCCGAGGTCCCGGGCCGCCTCGACGACGGCCGTCGCGAACAACTCCGCGTCGGCGCCGGGCAGCCCCCGCGCGCTCGCCCAGCTCCGCACGGTCTCGGCGTCGGGCGCCGGACCGGGCAGCTGCTCGGCGTCGGCCGGGCGCGGTGGCAGCGGTACGGCGTCCAGCTCGGCGGCGAGCCGGACCGGGTCTTCGTACACACCGGTGTCGGGGTGGGCGCGGCGGGCGGCGGCGACGATCGCGGGGCCGGCGACGAAGGCGTCGTAGGCACACAGGACGGTCGTCGCGAGCGGGGCGAACAGCAGGTTGGCCAGCGCCTCGTAGCGGATCCACTCGGCGGTCTCCCGCGGGGAGCGCCCGGCACGGCCGCCCCAGACCGGCTCCATGAGCAGATGGATACGGCCGCCGGGCGTGGCGTGGGCGGCGAGATGACCGGCGCCCCGCGCGATCGCGTTGGCGGCGGACCCGGTGTACCACTCGGTGTGCGGGACGAGGGAGACGTCCTTGGCGTCACCGCCGAGGGCGGCCCGCAGCAGGTCCAGGTTGCCGGGTGCGGCGATGACCACGGGCGGGGGCCCGGCGGGGGCTCCGAGCGCCTCCGAGAGGAAGGGCAGGGCGGCGGCGAGGAACTCGTCCTGCCCGGCGAAGACGGCCATGCGGTGGTCGAAGGGGGTTCGGGGCGGGGCGGATGGGCCGGGGCTGGTCATGGGGTTGGAGTCTCCTCGGTAGGAGTCGACGGGGGGCGGTGGGTGGCGGCAGCGGCTCGACGGCTGTGGGGCTCCGCGCCGGGCTGCCGTCCAGGCCGCGATCCGGCCGCGGTTGCCGAAGCCGAGCTTGTCGTGGCTGCGTTCGATGTGGGTGGGCGCGCTGGGATTCGGGGTCGCGCGGGGCCTCGCGGATGAGTGTCTCGTCGGGCTCGCGGTGCGGGTTGCGGGTCGCCGGCCCCGGGCGGTCGCGGTCGATGCCGGCTCGGGCTCGGTCCGCGGCGCCCAGCAGGACGGCCTGGACGGCTGTGGGCGCCCCTCTTCGTGGTGGCGTGGGCCGGCAGGTCCACGGTGCGGGCGATGCGGGGGCGGCGATGCGGGATCGTCCTGCCGATGTCGCGGGGCCTGTGTGGGTGACGAGCCTGGTCCTGGCCAACCGCCCGCGACCGGTGGTGAGTTCGCCGGGCCGGCCGGTCGACGAAGCCGGGCGACGAAGTTGGTCGAGGCAACCGGTCGACGAAGCCGGGCGACGAAGCCGGGCGTCTCGACCGGCGGCGGATGGCGCCGTGGTGGCGCTGATCCGCTGGTGTCCAGTCGTGGCGCTGATCCGCCCATGAACAGCCGTTCCTCTGGGGGTGCTGTCGCTGGGGAACGGGGAGGCGGGGGAGTCGGAAGGGGCGCCGGCTCCCCGCCACTCCCGCCGCTCCCGCCGCTCCCACTGTCCCCTTGCGCGGACCCTCACCCTCACCCGGCCGCGCGCCGGCCCGCACATCCGGGTCACACGCCTGGGTGCACTTCGCCCGGGTCCGCTCGGCGCCAGGCATGCGCGCGTACACTGCGCGGCTGAATTTCGGATGGTTCAAGGCATCAATCACCGTGTCACCCTTGACCTGTCCATGCCACCGCCGCACGATGAGCGCCGCAACCGCATCACGCAGTACGTCGCACTGAACCCCACCCCCCACTCCCCACAAGGAGAATTCATGCGACTTCGCATCCGCGGCTCGGGCCGCCGCAACGGCAGACGCACCGCCGCGTTCGCCGCCCTGCTCGCCCTCGCCCTCGCGGCTCCCCTCTCCACGAACGCCCCCGCGAGCGCCGACAGCGCCACCAAGGCGTCCGCCGCCACCGACGACGTCCGCCAGTACGAGGTGCACCTGCACTCGAACGCCAAGGACCGCACCGCACTTCAGCGCACGGGTGTGACCGTGGACGAGGTCCACTCCCATGGCGTCGTCGTCTCCGGCCGCGCCGACCAGATCAAGAAGCTGCGCGGCCTCGGCTACGACGTCACCCCGCTCGGCGCGGTCCCCGACCGCTCCTCCGGCGAGGACGACATCCGGCTGCACGACTTCCCGTCCGGCGACTCCCGCTATCACAACTACGCGGAGATGACGAGCGAGATCAACTCACTGGTCTCGGCCAACTCCTCCATCGCGAGTCGACGGGTGATCGGGAAGTCGTACCAGGGCCGGGACATCGTGGCCATCAAGATCAGCGACAACGTGGCGACGGACGAGTCCGAGCCGGAGATCCTGTTCACCCACCACCAGCACGCCCGTGAGCACCTCACGGTCGAGATGGCGCTGTACCTGCTGCGCGAGCTGACCTCCGACTACGGCAGCGACTCACGGGTCACCGGCATGGTGAACAACCGCGAGATCTGGATCGTGCCCGACCTCAACCCGGACGGCGGCGAGTACGACATCGCCACCGGCTCCTACCGGTCGTGGCGCAAGAACCGGCAGCCCAACTCCGGTTCGTCGTACGTCGGGACCGACCTCAACCGGAACTGGAACTACAAGTGGGGCTGCTGCGGCGGCTCGTCCGGATCGACGTCCTCGGATACGTACCGGGGCAAGGCCCCCGAGTCGGCGCCCGAGGTGAAGGTGGTCTCCGACTTCGTACGCAGCCGGGTCGTGGGCGGCGTGCAGCAGATCAAGGCCGGGATCGACTTCCACACGTACAGCGAACTGGTGCTGTGGCCGTTCGGATACACCTACTCCGACACCGCCACCGGGATGACCGCCGACGACCGGAACGCCTTCGCGGCCGTCGGGCGCAAGATGGCCGCCAGCAACGGGTACACGCCGGAGCAGTCCAGCGACCTGTACATCACCGACGGGTCGATCGACGACTGGCTGTGGGGCGACCAGAAGATCTTCGGGTACACCTTCGAGATGTACCCGAGGTCCGGGGGCGGGGGCTTCTACCCGCCCGACGAGGTGATCGAGCGGGAGACGTCCCGGAACCGGGACGCGGTGCTCCAACTGCTGGAGAACGCAGACTGTATGTACCGCTCCATCGGCAAGGAAGCCCAGTACTGCAGCTAGTTACTTCGCGTCGGTCTTCTCGGCGTCCGCTGCGCCGGTGTCCGTGACGTCGGCCGTGTCGTCGGAAGTGTCGTCGCCGCCGTCGGCACCGTCCTCGAAGTAGGCGTCGAGGACCGCGTCCAGCTGCTCGTCCCACTCCTTGAAGAGGCTCCTGGCCGCCGCCTCGATCTCGATCGGGTACCAGCGGCGGTCAGGAGTGTGCACGGTGACGGTGAAGCGCTTGCCGAAGCGCGGGGCCTCGGTCTCGACGGCGCCGATCTCGTCCCAGCGGAACTCGCACTCCTGGTCGTCCAGCGCCAGCCGGACGCCTCTGTGGTCGGCGACGATCCGGGCCCGCCGGTCGGCGGCCTCGAAGACGGGCCCGTCGACGGGGACCTCGTCGTCGGCTTCCTCCTCGGCCTCCTCGGCCTCCTCGGCCCCCTCAGCCTCGTCGTCGAGCTCCTCGGCGGCCTCCAGGACCGTCTCCTCGGAGCCCTCCTTCTCGGCGTCGTCGAGCTTCTTCTTCGCGACCTCCGGCCCGGCGGACGCGGGCGAGGTGAGCCCGGGGATGAAGGCCGGATCGAACCCGGCACCTTCCAGGGGCTGGCTGCCTGAACCTATGCGCTGCTCCACAGCGGAGCAGTATGGTCGACGACCCTGTGTCCCGCACAACCAGCCCCCGCATCGTTACACGAAGATTCAGACGACCAGGCTCAACGCCGCCGCCACCACGAACCCCGCGACCGACAGGACGCTCTCCAGGACCGTCCACGTCTTCAGCGTGTCCCGTTCGGTGATGCCGAAGTACTTGGCGACGATCCAGAAGCCGCCGTCGTTGACGTGCGAGGCGAAGATCGAGCCGGCCGAGATGGCCATGATGACCAGGGCGACGAAGGGCTGGGAGTGGTCGCCCTTGGTGAGCAGCGGGGCGACGATGCCTGCCGTGGTGACGATGGCGACCGTCGCCGAGCCCTGTGCCACTCGCAGCACCAGCGAGATCAGGTAGGACAGGACGATGACCGGGAGGCCGACGTCGTTGAAGGTGTCGGAGAGCGCCTGGGCGACGCCGCTGCCCTTGAGGACGGCGCCGAACACCCCGCCCGCGCCGACGACGAGAAGGATGTTGCCGACGGGCTTGAGCGACGATGTCGAGACCGTCTCCAGGGACTTGCGGGACCAGCCGCGGCGGATGCCGAGGAGGTAGTACGCAAGAAGCAGGGCGATCGTCAGGGCCACGAAGGGGTGGCCGAAGAACTCGATCACCGAGCGCAGCGTGGAGGGGTCGAGGGCGATGGAGGAGAAGGTCGCCGCGAGGATCAGCAGCAGCGGCGTGCCGATGATGCCGAGCACCGTGCCCAGCGGCACGGGCTGCTCCTGGGGCTCGACCCCCGACGCCCGTTGCTCGTCGATGACCGCCTGCTTCGCCTCGGCCGCCGCCTCGACCATGTCCTGCGGCACCGGCACGAAGATGCGCCGCCCGATCCACGCGGAGAACGCCCACGCGGCCAGCACCGCCGGAATGCCGCAGAGGATGCCCATCAGGATGACCCAGCCCAGCTGGACGTGGAGCAGACCGGCCGCGGCGACCGGGCCGGGGTGCGGCGGCAGGAAGGCGTGGGTCATCGACAGGCCGGCCAGCAGCGGCAGACAGTACAGCAGGACGGACTTGCCGGAACGCTTGGCGGCGGCGTACACGAGCGGTGCGAGGACGAAGATGCCGACGTCGAAGAAGACCGGGATACCGAAGATCAGGCCGGTCAGGCCCATGGCCAGCGGTGCTCGGCGCTCGCCGAAGAGGTTGAGCAGCCGGGACGCCAGCACTTCGGCGCCGCCGCTCACTTCGAGGATCGCGCCGAGCATGGTGCCGAGCCCGATGATGATCGCGACATGGCCGAGGATGCCGCCCATGCCGGACTCGATGGTCGACACCGCGTCCGACCGCTGGACGGTGCCGAAGAGTTCGGTGACCGACAGACCGGCCATCAGGCCGACGGCTATGGAGACCGCGAGGAGGGCTACGAAGGGCTGGAGCCGCACCTTGATGATCAGGAAGAGCAGGAGGGCGATCCCGATGGCGGCGACCGTGAGCAGTCCGGCCGTACCGTCGAGGAGGATGAGCAGGCCGCCGGTGTGGGGTGGGGTCTCGGCGGGGGCCGATGCGGCGAACGGGAAGGACGTTGGGGACAATTGGGGGGACAATTGGGGGTCCTCGGGGTAAGTACATACTGCTTTCGGGCAGGGGGAATCGCGGCATGGCGTCCCGAGGGGAGCTGGACACCATGCCGTGCACGGGGTACGGGAGTTGCGTCGGCGTCAGCCGAGTACGGCCAGCGCGTCGACCTCGATGAGCAGGCCCGCGGGCAGGCCGACGTACACCGTCGTGCGCGCGGCGGGCGGCTGGGTGAGCCCCTGCTCCTCGAAGTAGGTGTTGTAGATCTCGTTCATCTCGGCGAAGTGGGCGACGTCCGTCAGATAGACGCGGATCATCATCACGTCGTCCCAGGAGGCGCCGCCCTCCTCCAGGATCGCCTTGACGTTGGCGAGGGTCTGGAGGGTCTGCTCGCGCAAGGTAGGGCCGGCGGGCGTCGGGGGCTGCCCCTCGACCGCGGGGAGGAAACCGACCTGCCCGGCGACCTGGAGGATGTTCCCCTTCTTCACGCCGTGCGAGAACTTGGCGGGCGGGGTGGTGTGGGTCTTCGGGGTGAGAGCGATCTTCTCGGTCATGCGGTGCCCTTCGTTGCGGTCCTGCCGGAGTACTCGCCGCTGATGCCGTCCGCCGCGCGGCGCACCAGCGGGAGCAGGGTGAGGAGTTCATCGGCGGTGACGACGACATTCGGCGCGGAGACCGACATCGCGGCGACGACGCGGCCGTCCGCACCGCGGATCGGTGCGGCGACGCAGTTGATGGACTCCTCGTGGCCACCGAGGTCGGTGGCCCAGCCCTGTTCGCGCACCTTGTCCAACTCGCGCAGGAATGCGGGAGCGTTGGGGGTGGAACGGGCCGTGTACATGGGGTAGTCGAGCTTGTCGGCGAGGGCCCGGCGCTCGTGTTCGGGCAGATCGGCGAGCAGCAGCTTCGCCACGGCGGCGACGGTGATGGCGACGGGCTTGCCGATCCGCGAGTACATCCGCACCGGGTATCTGCTCTCGACCTTGTCGATGTACAGCACCTCGTCCTCCTCGTACACGGCGAGGTGCACGGTGTGTCCGCACTGCTCGTTCAGCCGTACGAGGTGGGGGTGGGCGATCTCGCGGATGTCGAGGTTCTCCATCGCCTCCTGGGCGAGGGCGATGAGCCGGGCGCCGAGGCGGTAGCGCTGGTCGGACTGGCGGTAGACCATGCCGTGCTCGTGCAGGGTGCGCAGCAGCCGCAGCGCGGTGGACTTGTGGACGCCGAGGCGGTCGGCGACCTGGCCGAGGTCGGCGGGGCCCTCGGCGAGCAGCGGCAGGATGCTGAGCGCCCGGTCGACGGTCTGGCTCATGGTGTACGTACCTCCTCGTCGGCCCGCTCAGCGGCTTGCGTCCAGCCGGGGCCGAGTCGCAGTCTCTCCCACCCGGCGTCGTCCAGGGCGGCGAGGCGGTCGGCGGTGTCGCGGGCGGGCGGCGGGGCCAGGTCGCCGGGGGCGGTGAGGGTGGCGGCGGCCCAGAGGTGACCGTGCCGCAGCCGGTCCCGGACGGGCAGTCCGCGCAGGGTGGCGGACAGGAACCCGGCGGCGAAGGCGTCACCGGCGCCGACGGTTGCCACGACCTCCACGGTCAGGGCGGGAACGAAGGTGCCCGCGGCTCCGGCTGGGCGGGGGCGGGTGTCACTCGCCCGCGCTTGCGGGGTGCCGCCTGCGCCCGTCGGCATCGGCCCGGCGGCACGACTGCCCGCGGGCTGTGCGGGACGGGCCGCAGGCTGCGTGGGACGGCCCTCGGGCTGCGTGGAACCCGCTACCTGCGGCCGGCGGTCGTCGGACGGCCCAACTGGCGCGGAGGACCGCGCGACCGGCACACCCCCACCCCCACCCTCGGCGGACACGAACGCCGTAGCCCCCACGGAGCCCTGCTTCACGACCAGCACCCCCGGCTCCGGCAGCGCCGCGCGCACCGCCTCCGGTCCTCCGGCGATCCCCCACGCCTCCTCCGCCTCGTCCTCCCCCACGAACACGACATCGGCGCCTCGCGCCAACTCCAGCAGCACCCGGGGCCCCTCGGCGGCCCGCCACAGCCCCGACCGGTGATTCACGTCGAACGACACGAGGGGACGCCCCGCACGCGGAGCCGTCAGTTCCCGCATCAGCTCCAGGCACCCCTGCGACAACGCCGCGGTGATTCCCGAAAGATGCAGCACCCGCCCCGAGCGCACCGCCTTCGCGTCGACGTTCGTCACAGACATCGCCGACGCCGCGGAACCCGCCCGGTAGTACGCCACCTCGTGCCCGCGCGTCGCCCGGTCCCCCGCGGTGCGGAAGTACACGCCGGTCGGACGCCCGGCATCCCTTTCCACGGACGACACATCGACGCCGTAGGCCCCGACGGCCGCCACCAGGTGGTCGCCGAACCCGTCGGCCCCGACCCGGCTGACCCAGCGCGCAGAGTGCCCCGCGGCGGCGAGCCCGCAGGCGACGTTGGACTCGGCGCCCCCGATCCCCCGCTCGAACGACGGCACATCGGCGAGGCGTCCCGGCCGCGACGGCAGGAACGTGACCATGGACTCGCCGAGCGCGACGACGTCCACGACGTCGGGGGCATTGCAGGGTCCGGTGAGGGTCACGATCGTCGTAGCTCCAGGTCTTGTGCGGGTGGCCGGCCATTCCGTTGACCCGCGATTGGCCGAGATGTTAGACAGCGGTAAGCGAAATACGCAATGGGAGTTGCAAGCTCTGCAACACCCCAGATCAGGGAGGTTCCATGCGCAACGAGGCGCTCGTCCGTCTGGCCGAGGAACGCGTCGACCACCGCTTCAAGGGCCTCCCCCCGGACGCCGACGGACTGACCGTCGCCGAGCTGGCCGCCCAGCGCCGCAATCTCTTCACCGGCGGCTTCGCCACCCCGGTCCTCGCGCTCTCCGCCGAGCGGCTGGAGCACAACCTCGACCTCATGGAGACGTACGCCACCCGCCACGGCCTGGCCTTCGCCCCGCACGGCAAGACCTCGATGGCACCGCAGCTGTTCCAGCGGCAGATCGAGCACGGCGCGTGGGGCATCACGCTCGCCGTGCCGCACCAGGTGCGGGTGGCGCGGGCGTACGGCATCGAGCGGGTCTTCCTCGCCAACGAGCTCGTGGACACCGCGGCGCTGCACTGGATCGCGGCCGAGCTCGCCGCCGACCCCTCCTTCCGGCTCGTCTGCTACGTCGACTCCGTGCGCGGCGTGGAGCTGATGGACGCGGCGCTGCGCGACGCCGGGGCGACCCGCCCCGTGGACGTCGTCGTCGAACTGGCGGCCGGTGAGGGCGCCCGTACCGGTGTCCGTACGGAGGAGGAGTGCGCGGCGGTCGCGGACGCGGTGGCCGCCGTGTCCGCGCTGCGGCTGGTCGGTGTCGCGGGCTACGAGGGCGAGGTGCCGCAAGCGACCCCCGAGCGGGTGCACGCCTGGCTGCGCCGCCTGGTGGCGCTGGCCGCCGACTTCGACAAGGCGGGGCGGTTCGCGGGGCTGGACGAGATCGTCGTCAGCGCGGGCGGCAGCGCCTGGTTCGACGCGGTGGCCGACGTGTTCGCGGAGATCCCCGAACTCTCCGTGCCCGTACTGAAGTTGCTGCGCTCGGGCGCGTACGTCTCGCACGACGACGGCCACTACCGCAAGCTGACCCCCTTCAACCGGGTCCCGCAGGAGGGCGCTCTCGAACCCGCCTTCCGCCTCTGGGCCCAGGTCGTCTCCCGCCCCACCGCCGACCAGGCTTTCGTCAACGCGGGCAAGCGGGACGCGGCGTACGACCTCGATCTGCCGTTCGCCCATGTGGTCCGCCGGGACGGCGCCGAGCGGCCGGCGACCGGCATCGAGGTGACCGCGCTCTCCGACCAGCACGCGTGGCTGGCGACGTCCGGTGAGGCGGATCTGGAGGTCGGGGACTGGCTCGGCATGGGGCTGTCGCATCCGTGCACGTCGTTCGACAAGTGGCAGCTGATCCCGGTCGCGGAGGCGGACGGGACGGTCGTCGAATACATCCGCACGTTCTTCTAGAGGGGTTGGCGGTCGTGGAAGAACTCGTCATCCGGGACGCCGAGGTCGTGGACGGCAGTGGTGACCCCTCCTACCGCGCCGACGTCGTCGTGGACGGCGGCCGGATCGTGTCGATCGTCCAGGAGGCCGCCGCGGCCGGCTGCCAGCGGCCGAGGGCGCGGCGGGAGCTGGACGCGGAGGGGCTCGTCCTCTCCCCCGGCTTCATCGACATGCACGCCCACAGCGACCTCGCGCTGCTGAGGGACCCCGACCACAGCGCGAAGGCCGCGCAAGGCGTGACCCTCGAAGTCATCGGCCAGGACGGGCTCTCGTACGCCCCCGTCGACGACCGCACCCTCGCCGAGGTCCGCCGCGCCATCACCGGCTGGAACGGCTCCGGGGACGACATCGACTTCGACTGGCGGACCGTCGGCGAGTACCTGGACCGCCTCGACCGGGGCATCGCGGTCAACGCGGCGTATCTGATCCCCCAGGGGACGGTCCGCGCCCTCGTCGTCGGCTGGGAGGACCGGAAAGCGACGCCGGACGAGCTGGAGCGGATGCGGCGGCTGGTCGCGGAGGGCATGGAGCAGGGCGCGGTCGGCATGTCGTCCGGGCTGACGTACACGCCCGGCATGTACGCCGAGGACGCCGAACTGACCGAGCTGTGCCGGGTGGTGGCGTCGTACGGCGGCTACTACTGCCCGCACCACCGCTCCTACGGGGCCGGCGCCCTGGAGGCGTACGAGGAGATGGTGGCCCTGACCCGGGAGGCGGGCTGCGCGCTGCACCTGGCCCACGCCACGATGAACTTCGGCGTGAACAAGGGCCGGGCCCCGCAGCTGCTGTCCCTGCTCGACGGGGCGCTGGCGTCGGGCGCCGACATCAGCCTCGACACCTACCCCTACACCCCCGGCTGCACCACCCTCGTGGCGTTGCTGCCGAGTTGGGCGAGCGAGGGCGGCCCAGAGGCGGTCCTGGCCCGGCTGGCGGACGACGAGTCGGCCGAACGCATCCGCCACCACATGGAGGTCATCGGCGCGGACGGCTGTCACGGCGTGCCCGTCGAGTGGGAGACCATCGAGATCTCGGGGGTGAGCGAGCCGGGGCTCGGGGACTACGTCGGCCGTACGGTCCAGCAGTCCGCGGACGCCCGCGGCGAGGCCCCCTGGGTGACCGCTCGCCGGCTGCTGCTCGCCGACCGGCTGGGCTCGACGATCCTCCAGCACGTCGGCCACGAGGAGAACGTACGGACGATCATGCGGCACCGTGTCCACACGGGCGGCTCGGACGGCATCCTCCAGGGCGAGAAACCGCATTCGCGGGCGTACGGCACGTTCCCGCACTATCTCGGCCGGTACGTACGGGAGTCGGGAGTGCTGTCCCTGGAGGAGTGCGTGGCCCATCTGACCGGGCGGCCGGCGGCCCGGTTGCGACTGCCGGACCGCGGGCTGGTCCGCGAGGGCCATCGGGCGGACCTGGTGCTGTTCGACCCCGAGACGGTAGCGGCGGGCTCCACGTTCGAGGAGCCGCGCACGCTACCGACGGGCATCCCGCACGTGCTGATCGACGGCCGTTTCGTCATCGAGGACGGCCGCCGCACGGACGTGCTGGCGGGACGGGCGATCCGCAGAACCGCGTAGCGGCTGCTGCTGTTCGCCGGCTAAGGCTTGGGAAGCACGCAGCCGGCGGCGCTCAGGTCGAGCTTGTTGTCGATGCCGAAGCAGGCGGGGATCTGGTACGTCTGCTGGGCGTAGTTGATGCCCTGGCGGACGGTGACCTCGCCGTTCTCGTCGACCTCGCACGGGTTGTTGACCGTGCAGCGCTGGCCGTCCTCGTTGCCGGTGTTGTTGACGGCGACCACCTTGTTGGTGGCCTGGTCGATGACCGGGGAGCCGGAGGTTCCGCCGATGGTGTTGCAGGCGGAGGTGTAGCGGACGGAGTCCTTGAAGGTCCAGTCGCCTTCCTTGAGGCGGTGGGCGAACCCGTCGATGTTGCAGTTGTACAGCCGCTTCCAGTATCCGGAGGCGACGGTGATGGCCGTGCCGGCGACGGGGTGGGTGTCGGCCACGGTCAGGGCGTTGATGTTGTACGAGCGCTTGATCTGCGCGTACGTCGTGGTGAGCTGATAGATCGCCACGTCCGTGTCGGTCATCGTGCCGTAGGCGATCTTGCTGGCACGCAGGGTACCGACCCGATTCCCGGAGGCGTTGAGCAGACCGAAGGTCCGGCTGGAGGCCCGGTCGACGACGACCTGACCGGGACCCGGCATACCGGTCTCCAGACAGTGACCGTTGGACATCACCAGCGCCGGGTCGTTGTCCTCGGAGTCCGGGAAGCGGACGACCGAGCCGGAGCAGTTGCTGAGCGAGACGGTTCCCGCGAAGTTGACGGCCCGGACCTTGCGGTTCAGGACCTGGCCGAGCGTGTCCGCGGTGGCGGCGACGGTGTCGTTGACCACCGACGTGACCGAGCCCGTGTCCACGCTCTTGCCGAAGGACGCGGCCGAATCGGCGGCCGGGTCCACGGGAGCCGCGACCGCGGGGACGGCACCGGCCCCGGCTATCGCCAGGGCGAGGAGGGCGGCGCCGAGAGGTTTTCTCATGTGGGGGTCCCCTCATACGAGGAGGGTGACCGAAGAACCTCCGGCCACCCGCACTTTTGTCATGCGCATTGTCACTCAGGAGGGGGGTGCCGACAAGGAGTCGACTACTGACCGGTTGGGCCCGTAGGGCTTTCCCTATCAGTGGCGGCGGGGGGTTTGGGGGGGTGGGCGCAGGACGTTCACGGGAGGGGGCGGATCGTCACAGTGACTCCACCCACGCGTAGACGCGCGGGCTTCCTGCGTCGGTGGCTGGGCCGCGTCGCAGCGGACCGGCCCGGCCCACCTGCTGAGGACGTTCGTCGCGCCGACGTGGTCCGCGTTCGCCGCGAACCCGCACGCCGTGCACGCAGCTTGGCGGCCTTCCGTGCGGCGGCACGGTGGCGCTTGGTGCGCTGCCGGGACCGCTTGGGGAATGTCGCGAGGTGCCGCTGCGCTTCGGCAAGTTCGTCGGCCATTGCGTCGAGGAAGCGCGGGTTGGCGACGTGTTCGCCGTCGGATGCGGGGTATGACCCCTCTTCGCTCAACCACCGGCAGGAGCTCGCTCGCCTCTCTCCCGGACGGTGCCCTCACCGTGGCAGTGGGGAACGCGCAGGGCCACCGGGCCGCCTTCCCCACTCGGCCGCCCCCGACGGTGCCGGGTTCACGGTCCAGGTCGCCAAGGCCGATGGCGTCAGGGCGGTCATCAAGCGCCTGACGCCCTGAGCGGCAGCACCCGGGCGGGGCCGGTGGCGGCCGGGGTGGTTACCCGTCCGGCCGCACCCCCGTGCACATCCGTGTCCCGGTGTGCCGCCCACGCGGTGGCCCGGCGTGGGGCGGGAGGGCGGGTGGGGCGCGGCGAACGGTGTGTCTCACGTGGTGGAAAACACCACCCATCGGACGTTACGCGGCCGTAAGCTCCTGACATGCAGGTGATCCAGTCGACCAAGCTCGCCAACGTCTGTTACGAGATCCGGGGCCCGGTGCTCGAGGAGGCGATGCGGCTCGAGTCGGCGGGGCATCGGATCCTCAAGCTGAACACCGGCAACCCGGCGGCGTTCGGCTTCGAGTGTCCGCCCGAGATCCTGGAGGACGTCCTCCGGAATGTGTCCACGGCGCATGGATACGGCGACGCCAAGGGGCTGCTCGCCGCACGCCGGGCCGTCGTCATGCACAACCAGACCCTCGGCATCGAGACCGACGTCGAGCACGTCTTCATCGGCAACGGCGTCTCCGAGCTGATCGTCATGGCGATGCAGGGGCTGCTGGACGACGGGGACGAGGTGCTGGTCCCGGCCCCGGACTATCCGCTGTGGACCGCCGCCGTGTCGCTGTCCGGCGGCACCGCCGTGCACTACCGCTGCGACGAGCAGTCCGACTGGATGCCCGACCTCGCGGACGTCGAGCGCAAGGTCACCGACCGCACCAAGGCCATCGTCATCATCAACCCCAACAACCCGACGGGGGCCGTGTACGACGAGGCCATGCTCCGGGGGCTGACGGACATCGCCCGCCGGCACAACCTCCTCGTCTGCTCCGACGAGATCTACGACAAGATCCTCTACGACGGCGCCACGCACACCCCGACCGCCGCCGTCGCCCCCGATCTGCTCACGCTCACCTTCAACGGCATGTCGAAGGCGTACCGGGTCGCCGGGTACCGGGTGGGCTGGATGTCGATCTCGGGCCCGCGCGCCCACGCCGACTCCTACATCGAGGGCCTCACCATCCTCGCCAACATGCGGCTGTGCGCGAACATGCCAGGTCAGCACGGGGTCGTCGCCGCGCTGAGCGGGCGGCAGTCGATCCAGGACCTGGTGCTGCCCGGGGGGCGGCTGAAGGAGCAGCTGGATGTCGCGTACGAGCTGCTGACCCAGATCCCGGGTGTGAGCTGCGTACGGCCGAAGGGGGCGCTGTATCTTTTCCCGCGGCTCGACCCCAAGGTGTTCAAGATCAAGGACGATCGGCAGCTGGTCCTGGATCTGCTGCGGCGCGAGAAGATCATGGTCGTCCAGGGCACGGGCTTCAACTGGCCCGAGCCGGATCACTTCCGTGTGGTCACCCTGCCGACGGTCACGGACCTGCGGGACGCGGTCGGGCGGATCGGGCGGTTCCTGGAGGGCTACGGCCAGCCGTGACCCTGCGTAGGCGGACGGCCCCCATCTTGTGAACGACTCAACTTTAGACGAAATCTAAGCTAGGATGGCTTCCTGTCAGCGCACAGGAGGCCATCCCCATGTACGAACCGATCCGAACCAAGTCGGTCCACAGCACGATGGCCGGCAGCACCACCGACTTCCCCCACCGCTCGCGCGAGGAGGAGCTGGACATCCAGCTCGCCGGCCACCTCGCCGCGCTGCTCGCCGTCACGGACGAGCTGCGCGCGACGGCCCCCTCGCCCGACCTGGACCTCGCGGCCGAACGGCTCGCCGAGCAGGTGGCCCGGCTGCGGGAAGGACGCAAGCCGGCCCGCTCGGCGGCCTCCGGCGGCCAGGCGAATCCCGCGGCCCTGCATGAGCGGGCCCATGCCCTTGCCGGGCGGGCGCTGGTCGTGGCCGCGTCCCGGGCGGACACGGCTGCCGCGATCCTCGCCGCCGAGCGGATGGACGCGCATGCCGCCGCGCAGGCCGAGCCGCAGGAGCTGACCGGCGTCGGCTGACGTCCGCCCCCCCCTTGACGGCCCCGGTCCGCGTGCACCCGCAGCGACGCGCGGACCGGGTGCCATAGCACTGCGCCGTGCGACTGCGGAGGGTGCGGCGGGCGTAGGTGTCCGGGGCTGCCGCCGCGCCGTACGGCGACCCCTCCGCCCCCCCCATGCCCGCTGGAACAGGTGAAACAGGCGAGGGCCCGTCGTCGCGCTCCACCCGTCGGGGCGGACGGGATCATGCGACGACAGGCCCACAGCCCCGCACGCCGTTGTACGGAACCTCGCCGGTCTGTGGTGCTGTCACCGCGGCCGGCCGTGACGATATTGCTGGTCAGGGCACAATCGGAGCCGGCCGCGGCGTCTTGGGGGGCTGGTTCAGCCCAGGCGCTGCACCAGAGCGCGGTACTCGTCCCACAGCTCCTTCGGCGTGTGGTCACCGAAGGTGTTGAGGTGGTCGGGGACGAGCGCGGCCTCCTCGCGCCAGACCTCCTTGTCGACGGTGAGGAGGAAGTCCAGGTCGGAGTCGGACAGTTCGAGACCGTTCGTGTCGATGGCGCCCTTGGCGGGCAGGACGCCGATGGGGGTCTCGACGCCCTCGGCCTTGCCGTCGAGCCGCTCGACGATCCACTTCAGCACGCGGCTGTTCTCGCCGAAGCCGGGCCAGACGAACTTGCCCTCGTCGTTCTTGCGGAACCAGTTGACGTAGTAGATCTTCGGCAGCTTGGACTGGTCCTTGTCCTTGGCGACGTCGACCCAGTGAGCCATGTAGTCGCCCATGTTGTAGCCGCAGAAAGGCAGCATCGCGAACGGGTCGCGGCGCAGCTCGCCGACCTTGCCCTCGGCGGCGGCGGTCTTCTCGGAGGCCACGTTGGCGCCGAGGAAGACACCGTGGTTCCAGTCGAAGGACTCCGTGACCAGGGGGACGGCCGTGGCGCGGCGGCCACCGAACAGGATCGCCGAGATCGGCACGCCCTTGGGGTCCTCCCACTCGGGCGCGATGATCGGGCACTGCGAGGCGGGGACGGTGAAGCGGGCGTTGGGGTGGGCCGCGGGACGGTATCCATCTGCTTCGCGGGCGGACGCGGGCGTCCAGTCGTTGCCCTTCCAGTCCGTCAGGTGGGCCGGGGTCTCCTCCGTCATGCCCTCCCACCAGATGTCGTTGTCGTCGGTGAGGGCGACATTGGTGAAGACGGAGTTGCCCCACAGGGTCTTCATCGCGTTGGCGTTGGTGTGCTCACCGGTGCCGGGCGCGACGCCGAAGAAGCCGGCCTCGGGGTTGATGGCGTACAGGCGGCCGTCCTCGCCGAAGCGCATCCAGGCGATGTCGTCGCCGATCGTCTCGACCGTCCAGCCGGAGATCGTGGGCTCCAGCATGGCGAGGTTCGTCTTGCCGCAGGCGCTCGGGAAGGCGGCGGCGACGTACTTGGACTCGCCCTGCGGCGGGGTGAGTTTCAGGATCAGCATGTGCTCGGCGAGCCAGCCCTCGTCGCGGGCCATGACGGAGGCGATGCGCAGGGCGTAGCACTTCTTGCCGAGCAGGGCGTTGCCGCCGTAGCCGGAGCCGTAGGACCAGATCTCGCGGCTCTCCGGGAAGTGGGAGATGTACTTGGTCTGGTTGCACGGCCAGGGGACGTCCGTCTGGCCCTCGTCCAGGGGGGCGCCCAGGGTGTGGACGGCCTTGACGAAGAAGCCCTCGGAGCCGAGCTCGTCGAGGACGGGCTGCCCCATGCGGGTCATCGTGCGCATGGAGACGGCGACGTAGGCCGAGTCGGTGATCTCGACGCCGATCGCGGACAGCGGCGAGCCGAGGGGGCCCATGCAGAAGGGCACGACGTACATGGTGCGCCCGCGCATGGAGCCGCGGAACAGGCCCTTGTCCCCCTGGAAGATCTCCCGCATCTCGGCCGGGGCCTTCCAGTGGTTGGTCGGGCCCGCGTCCTCCTCCTTCTCGGAGCAGATGAAGGTCCGGTCCTCGACGCGGGCGACGTCGGTCGGGTCGGAGGCCGCGTAGTACGAGTTCGGGCGCTTGATCGGGTCGAGCTTCTTGAAGGTGCCCTTCGCGACGAGCTCCTCGCACAGGCGCTCGTACTCGGCCTCGGATCCGTCACACCAGACCACGTTGTCCGGCTGGGTCAGTTCGGAGATCTCGTTCACCCATGAGACGAGCGCCTGGTGATTGGTGGGAACGACGGGGGGAGCCGCGTTGTCGCGCGCCACGGTTGCTCCTAAGTGAGGGATTTTGTCCTGAATATGCCCTTGTATGCCCCGTGGGGGCCGCGACCCGGATGCTGCGCTGACTGGATCTTGCCGCGCTCATCCGGTGCCGACCGCACTCATTTGATCATCCGACGCCGCTGCGCATATGTCCAGAGGGCGTCACAGGTGAGCGGCGTGAGCATCGCCACTCATCGAGATGTTTTCGATATGTCACCGCGGCTTCACCCCGGGTGCCCCACCGCCGGGCACCCCATGAGACGATGGCCACTTCCGGGCTCTCATCTGGCCACTCTGATACGTAACTTACGGTTCCGTAGGTACGATGCCCCCCATGACTGCGCCCGTCCCTGACGCGCCCTCGAACAAGCGAGCCGCCGGCCGCGGTTCAGAAGCGCCCTCGCTGCCGCACCAGATCGCGCACCACGCCCAGCACCTCACGGAAGAGATCAAGCCCAGACTCCGGGGCTGGCTTCACCTGGGGATGTTTCCGGCCGTACTCGTCGCGGGCCTGGTGCTCACCGCCCTCGCGGACTCACCCCGGGGCCGGCTGGCGTGCGGGATCTACGCCCTCACGGCGTGCCTGCTGTTCGGCGTGAGCGCGCTGTACCACCGGGGCAACTGGAGCCCGCGCATGGACGGCATCCTGCGCCGGCTCGATCACGCCAACATCTTCCTGATCATCGCGGGGACGTACACACCCCTGACGATGCTGCTCCTGCCGGGAGCCAAGGGGCAGTGGCTGCTCTGGGGCATCTGGGCCGCCGCCGCGGCGGGCATCGTGTTCCGGGTCTTCTGGGTGGGCGCCCCGCGCTGGCTCTACACCCCCTGCTACATCGCGATGGGCTGGGCGGCCGTCTTCTTCCTGCCGGACTTCATGCGCACCGGCGGTATCGCGGTCCTGGTCCTGGTGATCGTCGGCGGCGTCCTCTACAGCGCGGGCGGCGTGGTCTACGGCATCAAGCGCCCGAACCCGTCACCGCGCTGGTTCGGCTTCCACGAGGTGTTCCACTCCTTCACCCTGGCGGCCTTCATCACGCACTACGTGGGGATCTCGCTGGTGGCGTACCAGCACGCCTGACCATCACCGCGCTCCCGCAGAGGGCCATGGCTTCCGAGCCATGGCCCTCTTCGTGTGCCGCCGCGGGCGACAGCAACGATTGACGGCCGCCTTCTTTTGAGAGCACCTCTCATGCCCACTGTCCCGATCATGGTCGACAATGAGCCACATGACCACGGCACGCACTCCCGTCCCCGAAGCCGCTCGCGGGCTGAGCCTTCGGGAGCGCAAGAAGATCAAGACCCGGATCGCCATCCGGAACGCGACCTACGCCCTGGTCAGGGAGCAGGGGTACGAGGCCACCACCGTCGAGCAGATCGCGGAGCGCGCCGAGGTCTCGCCGAGCACCGTTTTCCGGTACTTCCCCACCAAGGAGGACATCGTCCTGACGGACGAGTACGACCCGGTCCTGCTGGCGGAGCTCGGCAAGCGGCCGGCGGACGAGCCGTGGACCGAGTCGCTGCGGTATGTCATGCGGCGGGCCATCAGCGCCGGGCTGGAGGAGGACGCGGAGGCCGTCCGGCTGCGCTCCCGACTGCTGGCCGAGGTCCCCGCGGTGCGTTCCCGGATGCTGGAGAGCATGTCCGTCACCGGCCGTATGCTCGCCGCGGCCGTCGCCGAGCGCACCGGGCTGGAGCGGGACGGCCTGGAGGCGCGGGTCTACACGATGTCCCTGGTCGGCGGTCTCACGGAGATCACCCTGTACTGGGCCGAGAACGGCTTCCGGGACGACCTCCACGAGCTGCTCGACCGCGCCCTGAACGTCATCGAGCACGGCCTCCCGGTGAAAAACACCTGAGGTGCGGGCCCGGTGCCGTGACATCCTGGCCGGGTGAACGGTCCTGAGATCCACGTCGAGTTCGCCCCCGAGCTGCATCTGTTCGTCTCCGACGCGAGGCGCTCGGGTGCCGCTCGGCTCGCCACCGACGGCGTCTCCACCCTCGGCCATGTCGTCGAGTCCCTCGGCGTCCCGCTGACCGAGGTCGGCACCCTGGTCGTGGACGGCCGCCCGGTGCCGGTGTCGCACATCCCCTCGGCGGGCGAGTCGGTGACGGTACGGCCCGTCGAGCACCCCCAGCGGGTGCCCGGCGCGCCCCTGCGCTTTCTGCTCGACGTCCATCTCGGCACCCTGGCCCGCCGGCTGCGCCTGCTCGGCGTGGACACGGCGTACGAGTCGACGGACATCGGCGATCCGGCCCTCGCCTCGCGTTCGGCCGCCGAGAAGCGGGTCATGCTGAGCCGTGACCGGGGTCTGCTGCGCCGCCGCGAACTGTGGGCCGGGGCCTATGTCTACAGCACCCGCCCCGACGACCAACTCCGCGACGTCCTCGACCGTTTCCGCCCCGAGCTGCGGCCCTGGACCCGGTGCAGTGCCTGCAACGGCCTGCTCAAGGAGGCCACCAAGGACGAGGTGGCGGACCAGCTGGAGGGCGGCACACAGCGGTCGTACGACGTCTTCGCGCAGTGCGGCGAGTGCAAGCGGGCGTACTGGAAGGGCGCGCACCACGAACAGCTGGTGGCCATCGTGGAGCGCGCCCTCGCCGACTACGCGAGCTGAGGCTAACGCCTGCTCACGTCACCCTTTCCACAGGCGATTCCGTCCCGGTTCGGGTCGAGTCGCAGGGGGTCGTCCTTGCCGTTGATCTTCAGGCGGCCGTAGTCGTTCTTCTTCAGCCAGTCGCAGCGGGACTTAGTCGTCGCCTTCACGGTCGGCGGGAAGTCCGTCGGGACGCAGACGTTGGCGGAGCCGTAGTGCCGGTCGCAGCCGGAGACGGTCGGGCTGACCTTCTGGGACTTCCGCTTCTTGCCGGGGCCGGTGACCTTGCCCTTGAGGTTGTCGGCGAAGTCGTGGACGTGCGCCGAGGCGTCCTTGGCGGTCAGCGCCTGCGGGCCCTGGAGGTGCACCCACTCGGCCACCGACGGCACCCCGTTCGCGTCGACCGCGAAGAGCATGTACCAGCCGGGCGGGGCCAGGTTGGGGTTGCTCGTCACGTTCAGGTCGACGTTGTTGCCGTCCACGGACAGCGGGAGATCGACGAAGCGCTGGTTCGGGTCGGAGGAGTGGGTGACGGCGGCCGGGCGGATCAGCTCGGCCTTGGCGATGGGCCGGTCGACGGTGATCCGCTGGGTGTCGCCGTACGTCCACTCGGTGTCGATGACCGAAGTGATCTTCGGGCGCTCGCCCTTGAGCAGATAGGGCGGGGTGTAGATCGACACGTCGTGGTTCCAGGAGCCGTTGCCCGGGTTGTCACCGGTCGCCATCACCCGGCCGTCCGGCAGCAGGAACGCGGACGAGTGGTAGCCGCGCGCCTCGGGGTCCGCCGCCACCGGGTCGAAGGTGTTGGTCGCCGGGTCGTAGATCGACGACTCGTACACCGGGTTGGCCCGGTTGTGCAGCGCGCCGCCGGTCTCCAGGACCTTGCCGTCCGGCAGCAGCACGGCGGAAGGGTACATCTTGCCCTGGTCGCCGGTCTGCGGGACCTTGCCGTTGCCGAAGTCGACGGTGCCCTGCGGCAGCGGCGGGCCGGCGACGTAGGACGGGTTGGGCTGCTTGAGGTCGATGACGTCGGTGAGCCGGTTGGCGTCCGGGTTGGAGTCGATGTTGCCGCCGCCGATGGTGAGGACCTTCTGGTCCTGGGCCGGGGGCAGCAGCACGCTCGCGGACTGGTCGCGCTCGTCCTTCCGCTGCAGGCCGGGGACCTGCGTGATCGTGTTCGCGTCGTAGTCGTAGATCGCCGAACCCGTGCCCGGGATGTTGTTGCCGAAGACATGGCTGCCCGAGTAGAAGAGGCGGCCGTCCTGCATCAGGATCATCGACGGGTACAGACCCCAGTACGACCAGGTCTGGTTGACCTTCCAGAGCTCCAGCCACTTCTGCTCGGCGTCCGACCACCGCTCGGCCGTCACCGAACCCGTCGAGTCCTCCTTGAGGCCGCCGAAGGAGATCACGTCACCGTTGCCGAGGATCGTGGCCGACGGATACCAGTGGCCGTCGTTCATGTCGTTGGTCTTGGTGTACGTCTCGGTGGTCGGGTCGAAGAGGTACGAGTCCTTGTAGCCCTGGTAGCCGATGGTGCCGTCGGCCGACGGGTAGCCCTTGTTGCCGCTCATCACGAGGACGCGCCCGTCGTCGAGCTGGACGTGTCCGGCGCAGAACATGTCCTTGGGCGTGGGGATCTGCTTGTACGTGCCGTTCTCGGGGTCGTAGACCGCGCTGGTGAAGGTGCCCGCCTCGAACATCGACGGGTCGTTGCCGGAGCCCGCGATCAGCAGCACCTTGCCGTTGTGGAGCACGACGGAGTGCATGGAGCGCACGGGGTTCTTCGTGGGCAGCACGTCCCAGCGGCCGTTCGCGCACTCCTCGGCCGTGCCCGTGCAGACCGGGTCCGGGACCGGGTCGGCGACCTGGTCCATCGTGTAGTCGTCGGTGGTGACCGAGCCGGTGCCGTAGACGGAGACGCCCCAGGCGATGCGGTCGGTCCCGGCGGGCACCTCGGGGGTGCGGACCGTGGCCTCGGTCCAGCCGGCCGCCATCTCCAGCGTCTTGAGGTCGGTCCAGTACTGCCAGCCCGCCGTGGCGTCGTGCCGGAACAGGGTGACCGAGGTGTCGGGGGTCGTCGACTTGTACCAGAGCCCCAGGTCGTACTGCTTGCCCGGTGTGACGACCGGCGCGCACGCGGCGGACTCGGTGATCAGCGCCTTGCGGTCACCGTCGACCCGGCGGGTCAGCGTGACCTTCATGGCCTTGGAGCCGGAGTGGGCGTCGGCCACCGTCTCGAAGGTGAAGTCGTTGTCGCCCCAGCCGGACTTCTTCCAGCAGAAGGGCATGTCGTCGGTGCCCGCGGTCTCGAAGCCGGGGTTCTTGATGAGGTTGGCGGCGGAGGCGGGCTGGGGTGCGGTGAGGAGCAGACCTCCGGTGAGGCCGATGACGGCCAGCAGGGCCGTTCTCCGTCCGGATCTCATGCAGTACTCCTTGCTGTGCGGCTCCTGCGCGGCAGATAGACCAGCGCTTCGGTACCGACGAAGCGCAGGACGAAGGTGATGACCAGGGCCAGCGCGGTGGCCGGCAGCACGGCCAGCCCGAACTGACCGACGAGCAGCGCGATCAGCGGTAGGCGCAGCACCAGGTCGGCGTTGGCGAGCAACGCGAACCGGACCGTGCGGTCGGCCCAGTGGCGGTGGGCGCGCCGGTCGCGGAAGAGGAGCTTCTCGATGAGCAGGAAGTTCCAGGCCACACCGAACTGGTTGGCGACTATCTCCGCGGGGAGGTAGTGCAGGCCCGCCTGGGTCATCGCCCACAGCGCGGCCAGGTTCGGCACGAAGCCGGTGAGCCCGATCAGGCCGAACACCACCATCCGGGACAGCGGGTCGGCCGTCCGCAGTCCGGCGAGGTGCCGCAGGAAGCGGCGCCCTTCGGCCGCGGTGGACTTGGACTCCCCCGCGAACCGGTCCTGGAAGACGAACGGCACCTCGGCCACGGTGCGCGGGCGGCTGCGGACGGCCAGCTCCAGCAGGATCTTGTAGCCGAGCGGCTTGAGCACGTCCGCGGTGATGTCGCTGCGCCGGATGGCGAAGAAGCCGCTCATGGGGTCGCTGATCCCGTGCAGCCGGCGCGGGAAGAGGGCCTTGGTCAGCCAGGTCGCGCCCCGGGACACGGCCACGCGGTAGCTGCCCGCGAGTCCGGCCCTGCTGCCGCCCTTGATGTACCGGGAGGCGACGACGAGACCGGCGTTCGTGCGCTCGCCGGTGGCCACCAGCTCCGGGACCAGGGACGGCGGGTGCTGGCAGTCGCCGTCCATGGCGACGATCCAGTCCGAGCCGGCCGCCTTCATGCCCTCGACGACCGCGCCCCCGAGCCCACCGACCGGCTCGTCCCGGTGGATGACGGTGACCGGGAACGGGCAGTCCTGCGCGGCCTCCTTGATGACCTGCGGGGTGTCGTCGGTGGAGTCGTCGACGAAGACGACCTCGCAGGGCAGGCGGGAGGGCACGGACTCGGTGATCATGCGCAGCAGCTGCCGTACGTTCGCGGACTCGTTGAAGGTCGGTACGACGATGGTGACGGCGCCGGGCTCGGGGACCTCCGCCGCCGCGACGGACGGATCGCCGAGTTCCTCGGGGGCGGTGTACTCCTGGCTCATCGCACGCCTCCGGAGGCTGCTTGGATCTGGCGGATCTCGATCCGGTCCTCGCCGGTGCCGAACACGGCGACCGGCTTCGAGTGCTCCATCGCCGCCTTGACGTTGGGCAGGTCGACCGCGTCGCGCCGTACCGTCGGCGAGGCGACCACGTAGTCGAGGTCCTTCCAGCCGCGCGGCATCGTCTTCGTCACGGCCGGGTCGAGGTCGGCCTTGTAGAACCAGATGGCGCCGAGCCCGGGCTCGTAGCCGGCGTGGACCAGGTCCAGCCACAGCGCGTCGTCGACGAGGACTCGGGTGTCCCGGGGGTCCTCCACCTCGGTGGAGAGCCACTTCGAGGCGGCCTGGTAGGGCGCGTTGGCGTCGGCGGTGACGGCGGTGCGGTCGCCGTCGTACCAGCGGGGTACGACGTAGGCGCCGGCGGCGATCGCGAGGACGGCCGCGAGTGCGTACCGGCCGCTGGTGACGTACCGCGTCTCGGTGGCGGACCGGCGGCGCCGCAGGACGGCGTGGGCGACGGAGGCGGTTCCTCCGGCGAGGACGAGGGCGAGGAAGGGCAGCGCCTGGATGACGTACATGGCCGGCAGGTAGCCGCTGGGCCGCATGGCCACCAGGGCGAGGATGGCCACCGCGAACGACGGGCCGGCGAGGGCGCGGGCGGTGACCGACCAGCGCCAGGTGAGCAGGAGCAGCAGCGCGCCCGCGAGGCCGCCGACGATGAGGACGCGGTCGTAGTAGAGCCAGGACTGGAGCACGCCGTGGGAGCCGGAGCCCTGGTCGAGGATGAAGCCCGAACCGGGTCTGGTCATCTGGTACTTGATGCCGTCCCAGAGCGAGACATGGCCGCTGCCCGGGAACAGTTCGCCCTTCAGCAGGGCGAACAGGGGGTAGGAGAGGCCGATCAGCGTGCAGGCGGTGACGGCGCCGGTCAGGGCGAACTTGCGGGTGTCGCGGTGGCTGTGCCGCCACATGGTGATGAGGACCGCGGGCAGGACGAAGAGCATCGTCTCCTTGGTCAGGACGGCGGTGGCCGCCGCGATACCGGCGCCGAAGTGGTGCCAGAGGTGGCGGCTCGGGGAGGCGGCGAGCGCGAAGGCGAGCAGCGTCCACATCACCGCGAGGTTGTCGAGGAAGATCTCCCGCTGGAGGACGACCGACAGGGGCGAGAGGCCGAACAGGACCATGCCGAGTCCGGCGGCCCAGCGGGGCAGGGACAGCCGCCGGCCGAGCACATAGACAAGGATCGCGCTGATCGCGCTGATGACGAGCATCGCGGCCCGCATGGTGCCGACGGTCATCGACTCGGGGCTGAGGGCCGCGGGTATCCAGGTCAGCAGGGCCAGCTGGATCCAGCCGAGGGGCGGGTGGTCGTACCAGTAGGTGTAGTGGGCCAGGCCCCTGCCCTCCTGGACGGCCCAGGCCTGGGCAAGGTAGGTGCCCTCGTCGTCGCTGAGGGTGGGGTAGTCGGCGATGTTCCAGCCCTGGACGACGAGGATCGCCACCAGGAGCGCACCGCACAGGATCAGGTCGGGCCGGGACGAACGCAGCCGTGTCGGCGGGGCTGTTCGACCGGTCGGACGCGCTTCAGGCGCAGGCTGCCGCTGCGCGGGGACCTTCGGAGTGGTCACCGCGGGAAGGGTGGAGGTCACGCAGGGACGTCCTCTCGGAGGTCTGGGGTCGCTTCGGCGGGGCTGAGATGCGCGCCGACGTGCGTCGTCAACTCCCAGTCGTTACGGCCGCGCTGTTCACGCCAGACGGCGCGGACGGCTGCCCCGGCGAGGAGGACCTGGTAGAAGGGGCCGCCCACGATGAGCTTCAGATAGTGCACGAAGCGCACGCGCAGCCCGTACTGCTTGCCGAAGTCGTGCAGTCCGACGACCTCGAAGACGAAGGTGACGAGCGCGGTGACGGCCGGCAGGAAGGTGATGAACGCGATGCTCACCGGCACGTCGAGGAAGAGCGCGATCGCCACGTTGAGCGGAATGATCAGGCCGGTGAATGCCTGGAGGAACGGTGTGGTGAGCGTGTAGCGCGCCAGCAGCCGCTGCCCGAAGGTGGGCAGTTGCTTCCAGTCCTTCTTCCGGTAGACCTGGAGGAATCCCTGGTTCCAGCGGGTGCGCTGCTTCAGCAGCGACATCAGGCTGCCCGGTGTCTCCTCCTTGGTCACCATCTCGGAGTCGTAGGCGACGACGACCTTCTTGCCGACGCTGGAGAGCCGGACGCCCAGGTCGCAGTCCTCGGCGAGGCAGTCGGGATCCCACCCGTCGGCTTCCCGGAGCACGTCGGTGCGCACGAAGACGGTGTTGCCGCCGAGCGGGATGAAGCCCTTCTGCGCGTGCAGATGCAGCCGGGAGCGGAACCAGAAGAAATACTCCAGGCAGTTACGCAGGCTGTACCAGCTGGAGTGGAAGTTGATCAGCTGGACCCCGCCCTGGACGACGTCCGCCTCCGTCGTGCGGAACGCGTGGTCGACATGGGCGAGCAGCTCCGGGTGGACCTGGTCCTCGGCGTCGAAGACCCCGACGACGTCGCCGCGGCAGTGCGGCAGCGCCGTGTTCATGGCCTTCGGTTTGTTCTTCTTCTCGTGGGTGTCGACGACGACCCGCACGCGCGGATCACGTGCGGCGGCCCGCTCGGCCACCTCGGTGGTCTCCGGGTCGTCGTGTCCGACGATGACGATGATCTCGAAGTCGGTGTGTGTGGATTCCAGCAGCCGCTGGATGGTGTGATCCAGCACGGCTTGTTCGTGCCGGGCCGGCAGCAGCAGCGAGAACGACACGTGCTCGCCCCCGTCCGGTCTGCTGAACCGGGTGGAGGCGAGCACTTCGGGCGTACGCCACGCGTGCATCTGCCACCACAAGGTGAAGGCCGCCATCCAGAACAAGGCCAGCGAGACGACGGCTATGAAGACAGACGTCAGCAACAGATCCCCCCAGATCCCCAATGCCCCCTGTCGCGACGGTGAGTCACACCTGTCGCGGCACTGTGCAGAGATTAAGGGGGATCTGTGAAGTCCGCAGGCCGTTTCGATGAAGAGCGCGTTTCATCACAACGATCCCCGAGAGTGAACAATTCGAACACAGGTTGCGTAAGTACCCCGTGCCCGCGGCCCTTTCAGCCGTTCAGCGCGGTTCGCAACCCTTCCGGATCAGTGGTCGGGGCGTCGCAGGTGAAGTCACGGCAGACGTAGGCCGCGGGTGCGCCCTGCTGCAGCGGCCGGTCCGCGAGCAGCGGAAACTCGTCACTCTCCGGAGTCCCCACGGCCACGACCGCGCCCGGGGCGGTGCCCAGAAGCGCTGTACGGTGCAGGGCTTTTGTCGCCTCGTCATCGAGGCGGGGCCCGACGACCGCCACCTCGCGCGGCCCGTCCAGAGCGGCCTCGGCGACGGCCAGACCCCAGCCGATGAAGCGGGGAACGCGCGGGCCGAGGGCCTTGACGACGCCCAACGCCCGCTCGGCGGCGCTGCGATGGGGTGCGGAGCCGGTCTGGGCGGCGTAGCTCAGCAGGGCGCCGGCCGCCGCGCTCCAGCCGGAGGGGGCGGCGTTGTCGGTGGGGTCCTGCGGGCGGCGGATCAGCTGCTCGGCGTCGGCGGCGGTGTCGTAGAGCGCGCCGGTCTCCTCGTCGGTGAACCGGGCGAGCACGTGGTCGAGCAGGAACCCGGCGAAGTCCAGCCAGACGCCCTCGCCGGTGACGGCGGCCAGCGCAAGGAATCCCTCGGCGACATCGCCGTAGTCCTCCAGCACGCCCGCGTTGGCGCCGGCGTGGCCGTCCTTGCTGGTCCGGGCGAGGCGGGCCTGGTCGTCGAGGTGCAGCCGCACCAGCAGGTCGGCGGCGCCGAGGGCCGCGTCCACCAGGTCGGGGCGGTCGAAGTAGGCGCCGGTCTCGGCGAGGGCGGCGATCGCGAGCCCGTTCCAGGCGGCGACGATCTTGTCGTCACGGCCGGGTGCGGGGCGTGCGCTGCGGGCCTGAAGCAGCCGGCGCCGCACGGAGCCGACCTTCTCAGCCTCGAACAGACCGTCCTGGACCGGCAGTTGCAGAACCGAGGCGCCCTCCTCGAAGGTGCCCTCCTCGGTCACTCCGAAGTACCGGGCGGCGAGTTCGGCGTCCTCCTCGCCCAGCGCCTCGCGCAACTGCTGCGGCGTCCACACGTAGTACGCGCCCTCGACGTGCTTGCCGGTGCCGTCGTCGCTGTCGGCGTCGAGCGCGGAGGCGAACCCGCCCTCGTTCGTGCGCAGTTCACGCACCATGAAGTCGGCGGTCTCCAGCGCCACCCGCCGGGCGAGCTCGGAGCCGGTGGCCCGCCAGAGGTGGGCGTAGACACGGCACAGCAGGGCGTTGTCGTACAGCATCTTCTCGAAGTGCGGCACCACCCAGTCCCGGTCCACGGAGTAGCGGGCGAAGCCGCCCCCGAGCTGGTCGTAGATCCCGCCCCGGGCCATCCGTTCGCAGGTGTCCTGAGCCATCTGCAAGGCGCCCTCGGCGCCCGTGCGGGCGTGGTGGCGGAGCAGGAACTCGATCACCATGGACGGCGGGAACTTGGGCGCGCCCCCGAACCCGCCGCGCTGCGGGTCGTACTCCCGGGTCAGCCCGAGCAGCGCCTGCGCCAGCTCCTCCTCGCCGGGCGCCTCGGTGCCACCGTGCACCATCTCGCGCCCGGCCAGGTCCCGGGTGATCTTCCCCGCGACGTCGGCGACCTCGTCCCGCCGGTCGGTCCAGGCGCTGTGCACACCCTGAAGGACCTGCCGGAAGGACGGCATGCCGTGCCGGGGGGCGGGCGGGAAGTAGGTGCCGAAGTAGAAGGGCTCGGCGTCGGGGGTGAGGAACACGGTCATGGGCCAGCCGCCCTGGCCGGTGGCCGCCTGGACGGCCTCCATGTAGACGGCGTCCACGTCGGGGCGTTCCTCGCGGTCGACCTTGATGCTGACGAAGTGGGCGTTGAGGTAGTCGGCGGTCTGCTGGTCCTCGAAGGACTCGTGAGCCATCACATGACACCAGTGACAGCTGCTGTAGCCGACGCTGAGCAGCACCGGTTTGTTGCTCCTGCGGGCCTCTTCGAAGGCCTCGGCCGACCAGGGCCACCAGTCGACCGGGTTGTCCGCGTGCTGGAGGAGGTACGGGGATGCGGCCTGTGCGAGTCGATTGGGCATGGTCCCATCTTCGCGCACCGCCCGAGCCACGCCCGTGTGCCACGGACGGGGCGCGGCGGACGGGGTGCGGCGGGGCGCCTCGCGGTGAATGCGTCTCTTTCACATGAGGTATTTGGCTGGAAGTCGCCATTGGAAAACTGAGCAGTACTCACCTTCTTTCCAGGAACGTCCGGGAGGGACCTTTTTTGCGTGAACTCCCTCGCGTTACTGCCGGTTAACGCCTTTCTACTGGACAGTAGCTTCATCCTCCGTCGTATCGTGGGGGCTCGGGGGCAGGACGCCGGGGATTTCATTGACAACGGGGACACCGCTCCCGCCTGTCCGCGATGCACGGGGATCAAGGGGAGCATGGAGAAGCGGCTGGAATTCCGAATCCTGGGACCACCGGAAGTACGCGTCGGGGATGTGCAGGTGCCTCTGGGCGGACCACGGCACCGCACGATGCTCACCCTCCTGCTCCTCTCCCCCGGCCGGGTCGTCCCGGTCGACGCACTGATCGACTCGGTGTGGAACGAGCACCCGCCCGCCACCGCACGCACCCAGGTCTCCATCTGCATCGCGGCCCTGCGCAAGGCGTTCAAGAACGCGGGTTTCCCCGAGGAGATCATCGTCACGGCCCACCCCGGATACCTGCTGCGGCTGGGCCGTCACACGCTGGACATGGTCGAGTTCACCGAGCTGGTCACCCGGGCGGAGACGGCGGTGCGCGAGGAGCGGCTGCCGGAGGCGTCCCGCGCCTACGCGGACGCGCTGCGGCTGTGGCGTGGACGCCCGCTGGCCGGCGTCATCGGCCTGCGCGTGGAGGACGAGGCACAGCGGCTGGAGGAGCTGCGCCTGAACGCCTTCGAGGACGCCACCGCCGTACGACTGCAACTGGGCGATCACCAGCGGGTGCTGCCCGACCTGGCGGCGATGGTCCGGCGCCATCCGCTGCGCGAGCGCGCCCGCCATCAGCTGATCACCGCGCAGTACCGTTCCGGCCGGCGGGCCGAGGCGCTGGAGACCTTCCAGGAAGGGCGCCGGTCGCTGATGGAGGAGCTCGGCATCGAGCCGGGCCCCGCCCTGACCGAGCTGCGCGACGCCATCCTCCAGGACGAGCGGTCGCTGTCGGCGCCCGACCCGGACGGCGGGCCGGTGCCCCGGCCGAGCCCGGTCGGCGATCCGCTGGAGCTGCCGCCGGACGTGCCGAGACTGGCCGGCCGCAAGGAGGAACTGGCCCTGCTGGGCGAGCTGCTCGACACGGGCGGCGCCACCCGCGGCCCGGCCACCGGCCTGATCACCGGCGTCGCCGGGGTCGGCAAGACGGGCCTGGCGATCCACTGGGCGCACAGCGTCGCCGGTCTCTTCCCCGACGGCCAGCTCTTCGCCGACCTGCACGGCTACGACGAGCAGTTGGAGCCGACCGGCGCCGACGAGGTTCTCAGCCGCTTCCTGCGGTCCCTGTCCGTGCCCGCGGGCCGGATACCCGCCGAACCGGAGGAGCGGGCCGCCCTCTACCGGAGCCTGCTCGCCGACCGCCGGGTCCTCGTCGTGCTGGACAACGTGCGCAGTTACGCACAGGTGCGCCCCCTGCTGCCCAGCGGCGGCGGCTGCTGCGTCCTGGTCACGGGACGCGAGCAGATACCGGAGCTGGTGGCCTGGCCGCCGCGCGCCTGGGTGCGGCTCGGGCCGTTGCAGACCTACGAGGCGGTCGAGCTGCTGGGCGGCATCGTGGGCGAGGAGCGGGTCGCCGCCGAACCGGCCGCCGCCGCCACCCTCGCCGAGCTGTGCGACCTGCTGCCGCTGGCGCTGCGCATCGCGGGGGCCCGGCTCGCCTCGAAGCCGCACTGGACGGTCGAGCACCTGGTGCGCAGGCTCAGCGACGAGCGGCTGCGGCTGGACGAGCTGAGCCAGGGCGAGTCGCAGGTCCGGGCCAGCTTCGCGCTGACCTACCGGGGCCTGGCCGAGCAGACCGCGCGGCTCTACCGAAGACTCGGGCTGCTGGACGTGCCGGACTTCTCCTCCTGGGTGGCCGCCGCCCTGCTCGACACCGACCTCTACACCGGGGAACAGCTCATCGAGGAGCTGGTCGACGCGCAGTTCCTCGATGTGATCGGCCAGGACGTGTCCGGGCACACCCGCTACCGGTTCCAGAACCTGCTGCGGCTGTTCGCGAGGGAACGCGCCGAGGAGGAGAGTGCCGAGGAACGGCGTGCCGTGCTGGACCGGGTGTTCCGCACGTATCTGTTCCTCGCGGCCGAGGCGCACCGGCGTTCCTTCGGCGGTGACTTCAGCATCATCCACGGCACCGTCGCCCCGCACCGGCTGCCGCCGGAGCTGACCGACGCCCTGCTGGCCCGTCCGCTGGACTGGCTGGAGGCCGAGCGGCTCTCGCTGAGCGCGGTCGTCGCCCGGGCCTCCGCCGCCGGCATGGACGAGTTCGCCTGGGACCTCACCCTCTGCGTCCTGGTGCTCTTCGAGACCCGCAACTACCTCGACGACTGGCGCGAGTGCGCGGAACGCTCGCTGACCGCGGCCCGCGCCGCGGGCAACGCGCGCGGCGAGGCCGCCATGCTGCACGTCCTCGGCGCGCTGGAGATGCGCCAGCGGGACTTCACCACGGCGTACGGCCTGTTCACCCGGGCGCTGGAGCTGCATGAGCGGGCCGGGGAGGACCACGGCGGGGCACTGGTCCTGCGGAACATGGCGATGATCGACGAGATGCGCGGCGAACTGGACACCGCCATGCGGTACAGCACCGCCGCGCTGGAGGTCTTCCGCGCGGTCGGCGACCGCTCCTCGGAGGCCCATGCGCTGAACAACATGGCGCAGATCTGCCTGGACCGGGACGACGTCGACGAGGCGCTGCGGCTGAGCGAGGAGTCCGTACGGGTCTCCGCCGCGATCGGCGAGGGCGGCGCCCGCAGCCTGGCACTGGGCACCCACCGGCTGGCCCGGGTGCGTCTGGCCCGCCAGGAGTACGACCTCGCCGAGGAGGCCCTGCTGCGGGTCATCCACATCGTCCGGGGCCAGCTGGACATGCTGGGCATGGCCCATGGGCTGCTGGCGCTCGGTGAGGCCCGGATGGGCGCCGGGCGATGGGAGCAGGCGCGGGCCACCCTGCGGCAGGCGCTGGAGGCGGCGGCCCTGGTGGGCGGTGCGCTCGTCGAGGGACGCATCAAACTCGCGCTCGGCACGGCCGGCCGGCAATGCGGCGATTTCGAGGAGGCCCGGCGCAATTATCTGGGCGCATTGGCCAACTTTGAACGAATCGGAGTGGAGGCGTGGATACAGCGGACCCGGGCCGCCCTCGCCGAACTGCCCGAGGAGCATCAGCAGGGGGGAAAACGGGGGAAGTAAGCCGTTCGATAATGAGGGGAAAACCGGCCGCACTAGTGTGTGGTCCACAATTTCGCGACATCACTGTCGACACATGGGGGAAAAGATGATGGACGTCCGCGTCACCGACCGGCACACGCTTGCGGCCACCGGCTCCGAGGACGAGAGCTGGCACTGAGCCCATGACGGTGGCCTCGCCCCGAGCCCGGCTCGGGGCGAGGCCACCGTCGTGTCCGCTGGTCATCGGGCGGCCGGCGACCTCCGGCTGGTGCGGGGCGCCACGGCCCGGCCGGCCGCGAAGAGGAGCACCAGTTCATGGAAGCGGTAGAAGGGCCGGCCCATCAGGTCGACGCCGCACAGGTCGAGCAGCGCACCGTCCACGAGTTGCTCCAGCCAGTGTTCCGCCGTCGCCTCCGTCGTGCCGAGGACCCCGGCCGCCCGGTGCGCGGGGAACGGCTCGCTGCCCATACCGGCGAGCCGTACCAGGACCGACCGTGCGGGTGAGGGCAGGGCGTACAACGACGGCAGCAGGGCCGCGCCGACGTCCATACCGCCGTAGGAGAGTTCCCGCAGCCGGTTCTCCGGGGCCGCCATGCGCTGAGCCAGGCGGGCCACGGGCCAGAACGGCCGGGCGAGCAGGCGGCTCCCGGCGATGCGGAGCGCGAGCGGCAGTCCCCCGCAGTAGCCGAGCAGGTCGTCCGTCGCATCGGGTTCGGCGATCAGCCGCGCCCGGCCCGTGACGGCGGCCAGCAGGTCGAGGGCCGCGGGGTCGCCGAGCGGCGCGAGTGCCATGGTGCGGGCACCGATGACCTGGGTGAGCCTGGTCCGGCCGGTGATCAGCACCACGGCGCCCTGGAGGCCCGCCAGTACCGGGTCGAGCAGCCCGCCCTCGGCCGCGCCGTCCAGCACCACCAGCAGTTGGCGGCCCGAGGTGCGGGCGCGCAGCAGCCGCACGAGGTCCTCGCACCCTCTGCGGTCGCCCATGACGCCGCCGGTGGCCGGCGACGTCACCTCGCTCTCCTCGGAAGGCTCTCCCAGGTCGCGCAGCAGCGCGGCGAGGACGTCCTCGGGCCGGCGGGGCCGGCCGCCCGCCTCCGTCAGCTCGGCGAAGAGCCGGCCGTCGGGAAAGTCCCCGGCGGCGGCGTGCGCGACATGCACCGCGAGGGCGGTCTTGCCGACCCCGGCCATGCCGGTGACCAGCAGATGACGCGGACCTCGCCCCATGGCCGACTCCGCCAGCTGGGTGCGCAGGGTCCGGATCTCGGCTTCCCGGCCCGTGAGTTCGTCGGCGTCCGCAGGGAGCGTGGACGGTGCCACGGGGCCGGCCGGGGCTTCCCGCGCGGGCCGGGTGGCACCGCCGGGGCCCGGACCGCGGGTGCCCTTGAGGACGGCCGTGTAGGTCGAGCCGAGGGCCTCGCCCGGGTCGATGCCGAGCTGGTCGGCGAGGAGGGTGCGGCCCTCGTAGTAGCTCTGCAAGGCGTCGCTCTGCCGGCCGCTGCGGTAGAGGGCGGTCATCAGCTGCGCCCGGAGCTTCTCCCGCAGCGGGTGCCGGGCGACGAGGCCCGTGAGTTCGGCGGTGAGGTGTTCATGCCGGCCCAGCGCGAGGTCGGCCTCGATGCGGTTCTCCAAGGTGTGCATCCGGGCCTCCTCCAGCTGCGGTAGCTCCGCGTCGGCGAGGTGCTCGGTGACGTTGGCGAGGGCGGTGCCGCGCCAGTGCCCGAGGGCCTCGGCGAGCAGCGCCCCCGCCTCCCGGTGGCGGTGCTGGGCCAGCGCGGCCCGCCCGAGCCGGTCCAGCCGCTCGAACTCCAGCAGGTCCACCGCGCTGTGCGGGGCCTGGAGGAGGTAGCCGGGCGGCCTGCGCTCGATGCGCACCTCGTCGCCGAGGAGCTTGCGCAGCCGCGACATGTATGTGTAGATCTGCGCGCCGGATGTGGCCGGCGGCTCCCACCCCCACAGCAAGAAGTTGAGTCTGCTGTCCGATACGACACGGCCCTTGGCCAGCAGCAGGGCCGCCAGTACTGTGTGCACCTTGGCACCGGACAGCGGAATACGTAATCCGCCTCTGTGAGCTTCCACCGGGCCGAGGACTCGGAAGTCCATGCGACACCCCCCCCGTCTGGCATGTGCGAACGATGTGCTCGCGACGAAGCTATGCGGGAGGCCTATTCTCGTGTTATCCGTTCGGTAACACCACCGACTCGCGCCGGAGACGTCCGGGAACAGACGGTCGGAATTCGGCCATTCGTCACGGCCCGGTCGCCCGGCCCCAGTCGTCAACGGTCATGCGCCGGCGGTCAGTCGTCGTCGACGGTCAGCTCGCGGCCCAGGGACGCGGCGACCGTCTTGTGCACGTGCTTGCCGCCGTCGCCGTTCGTCAGTACGACGCAGCCGTTGCCGGAGCGCAGCCGCAGCGAGACCAGCGCCCGGAACCCGGCGGTCTGCCCGCCGTGGCCGAACTCCGGCTCCCCCAGGGACCCGTCGACGACCGTGCCCAGACCGTAGAAGCTGCCCGGGAACGCCTCGGTGAGCATCTGTGTGGCGAGCGGCGCCGGGAGCAGGTCGGAGCAGCCCAGATGGGCTTGGCGGATCTCCGCGGCGAGTTGGGCGATGTCGGCGGCGGTGGACCACAGCCCGCTGCCGGCCCGTACCGGCCGCACCCGGAAGCCGTCGAGCAGCGGCCGGCCGTGACCGTCGTGTCCCGCGGCCCAGTCGTCCCGGGCGGCGAGCTCGTCGGCGGGCGGCGTGAAGGAGCTGTCCGCCATGGCGAGCGGCGCGAAGACCAGTTCCGTCGCCAGGTCGGCGAAGTCCTGCCCGGTGACGTCGGTGAGGAGCCGCTCGGCCAGGGCCCACTGGCTGCCCGCCTTGCGGAACCGGGTGCCCGGTTCGTACTCGGCCCGTACGTCGTCGAGCACGGTGTCGAGCTTCGGCATCGGCTCGCCGGGCCGCCACCAGGTGGCGGCGGCACTGGAGAAGCCGGCCGTGTTGGACAGCAGGTGGCGCAGCGTCACGACGGCTCCGGTGGCGGTGCGGGGGGCGCGCCGGCCGCTCAGATACCGGTCGAGGTCCGCATCGAGGTCGAGTTCGCCCCGGGCGACGAGCCGCAGCGCGGCGAACGCGGTGACCTGCTTGCTGATGGAGCCGGTCTGGAAGCGGGTGCGCA
The DNA here is from genome assembly GCF_043673425.1 of Streptomyces sp. M41. Lineage (NCBI taxonomy): Bacteria > Bacillati > Actinomycetota > Actinomycetes > Kitasatosporales > Streptomycetaceae > Streptomyces > Streptomyces sp. M41. Next base: position 65,875 of record NZ_JBIMKE010000033.1, read on the forward strand.
GAGTGACGGGGAGCCCGCTCTCCGCGGACCGCACCCCGTACGCCTGCACACCCACGAGCCGCCCGTCCCGCAGCAGCGCCACGGTGGCGCCCGGCACTCGGTGTGCGGCCATGGCCGGGGTCGGGTCGACGGGTCCGCCCGCCGGTGCCACCGAGGTCATGGCCGATTCCTCGCCTTCTCGTGTCTTGTCGGGTTCGGGTTCAGGTCCGGTCCCGTCGGGCGGGGTGCCGTCGAGGGCGTGCGCGAGGTCCTCGACGGTCTCGCTGTCCAGCAGCATCCGCAGGGTCAGACCGAGCCCGGCCCGCCGCGCCGCGGCCATCACGTGCACGATCCGCATGGAGTCGGCGCCCAGGTCCTGGAGCCGGTCCCGTACGCCGACGTCGGTCACGCCCAGCACCTGCGCACAGATCTCCACCAGTTGCCGCTCGGTGGCGGTGCGGGGCGCCGCATAGGCGCGGTCCCCGGCGAGCGCCGCCCGGCCGGGGACGGGCAGCGCGGCCCGGTCCACCTTGCCGGCCGGGTTCAGCGGCAGTGCGGGCAGCGGCACCACGGCCGCGGGCACCATGTAGGCGGGCAGGGTGGCGGCCAACCGGTCCCGCAGCGCCGCCGGGTCCGGCTCGCTGCCGTCGGCGCCGACCACGTAGGCCACCAGCCACTTCTCGCCCTGGTCGTCGTCGCGGGCCAGCACGGCGGCGTCGTGGACGTCCAGTCCGCCGCGCAGCACCTCCTCGATCTCGCCGAGTTCGATGCGGAAGCCGCGGATCTTGACCTGGTTGTCGATGCGCCCGAGGCACTCCAGCTGCCCGTCGGCCCGGAACCTGGCCAGGTCCCCGGTGCGGTACATGCGGGAACCGGGCGGGCCGCCGTACGGCTCCGGCAGGAACCGTTGCGCGGTGAGTCCGGGACGGCCCACATAGCCACGGGCCATGCCCGCGCCCGCGACGTACAGCTCACCGGTCACCCCGACGGGCACCGGTCGCTGCGCCGAGTCGAGCACATAGGCACGGTAGTTGGGCAGGGGGCGGCCGATCGGCACCGACTCCGCGTCCGGTGCCAGGTCGGTGCCGGTGCACCACACGGTGGCCTCGGTGGGCCCGTACAGGTTGCTCAGCCGGTCGACGCGGCCCACGAGTTGGGCGGCCAGCCCGGGCGGGCACTCCTCCCCCGTGGTGACCGCGGAAACCGGGAGCCGCTCCATCCCCGCGGCCAGCAGCAGCTTCCAGCCGGCCGGTGTGGCCTGCACATGGGTGACCTCCGCGCTCCGCACCAGCCGCAGCTGCGCCGCCGGATCGCGGGCCTCGGCGTCGTCCGCGAGCACCACCCGGCCGCCGGTGACCAGCGGCAGATACAGCTCGGCGGTGGACACGTCGAAGGCGAGCGAGGTGATGGCCAGCCAGCGGTGCTCCGGCCCCGAACGGTGCCACTGCCGCATCGAGAACAGCATGTTCAGCAGCGCGTACTGGCCGATCTGCACGCCCTTGGGGCGGCCCGTCGAACCGGACGTGAACAGGGTGTACGCCAGCCGGTGGGTGCGGGCGGGATCGTCCGGGTCGCGGTCGGCGGACCGGTCGGGCGGCGTCATCGGGCAGGCGGCGATCCGCTCGCGTTCCGCGTCCAGGTCGACGATCTCTCCCTGGTGCCCGGCCCCGAGCAGCGCCGCGCTGCCGCCGTGTGTCACGGTCAGCCGCGCGCCCGCCGTCTCCCGCATGTAGCGCAGCCGGTCGGCGGGGAGCGCCGTGTCCAGCGGCAGATGGGATCCGCCGGCCTTCCAGATGCCGAGCAGCGCCGGCAGGGTGTCGGGGCTCCGGCGCAGCAGCACCCCGACCACCGACTCGGGTCCCACCCCGGCCGCCCGCAGCCGGTGGGCGATCCGGTTGGCCCGCTCGTCGAGCTCCCGGTATGTGACCGTGTGACCGCCGACCTGCAAGGCGACGGCGTCGGGGGTGGCCGCGGCCTGCCCCTCGATCACCTCGTGGACGTAGCGTCTCATCCCCACTCCACCTCGGTGTCGTTGAAGTCGTCCAGGACCTGGGCCAGTTCCGTCACGGACAGCAGCGAGGTGTGCACATCGCCGTCCGGGTCGGTGGCCATCGCGTCCAGGACCGCCCGGTACATCCCGGCCACGCGCTCGGCGTTGGCCCGGTCGAGGCCGGTGCTGATCGCGCGCAGCACCAGCCGGCCCGGCACATTGGCCACGGACAGCGTGAACTCGTTCGAGCTGTCGCCCGCGCCCGCCTGCACGTCCACCGCGCTGCCGGCGGTCTGGTGGAAGTCCTGGTAGCGGTACATCACGTCGAACAGCCGCCGCCCGCCCGCCAGTTGCTGCACCGCTGGCAGCGGATACCGGCGGTGCGGATACACCTCGGCCTCCCGGTCGAAGACCTGACGCACCAGCTCGCGCCAGGTGCGCGCGGACCTGTCGTGGGCGAAGGGCAACGTGTTCAGATACATGCCGAACACACGCTCGGCGCCCGGCGCCTCGGGACGGGCGCTGTAGACCACGCCGGTGTGGAAGGCGTCCTCGCCCGTGACCGTGGAAAGCACCTTCAGATGGGTGGCGAGCAGGACCGCCTTGAACGAGGTGTCGGTGGACCGGGCCAGCTCGCGCAGCGCGGGCTCGAGGTCGCGGAAGTCCACGGACAGCTTGAAGTCCTCCCGCGCGGCGCCGCTCCCCGCGCCCCACTCCTGCGGCAGCCGGCAGGGCGCATACCTGTCGACGACGCCCTGCCAGTAGGAGCGGTCCTCGTCGGAGGCGAGGGACTCCTGCTCGGCGGCGACGAAGTCGGCGTACCGCACGGCCACCGGCTCCGGTTCGCCGGGCAGTTCACCGGCCGCGTACACCTGGTAGAGGTCGAGGACCTCCCGCAGCAGCGACTGCTGGCTCCAGCCCTCCGTGATGGCGTGGCAGTGGGTGAAGCCGAGGTGCCACGCCTCGTCCGACTCGACCAGCGCGGCGAACCTCAGCAGCGGCGGCCGGTCCAGGTCGAACAGGGCGGCCCGCTCGGCGACGATGTGCTCCTGCCGCGCCGCCGTGAACCCCTCGGCGTCCGTGCCGCGCAGGTCCCGCACCGTGACCTGCGGCTCGGCGACCGGATGCACCAGCTGCAGCGGCACCAAGAAGCTCTCCAGGTCGAAGGAGGTCCGCAGCATCTCGTGCCGCTCCACCACGGTCCGGGCCGCGCGGCGCAGGGCCTCGGCGTCGAACGGCCGGCCGTCGTTGATCCGGAACGTCGCCGTGTTGTGGTACTTGTTCAGCCCGTCGCCCGCGAGCATCTCCACCAGCATGCCGAGCTGCACCTTGGCCACCGGGTACGCGTCCACGATCCCGTCCGGCAGCAGCTCGCGGTCCTCGTCGCCGACGAGCGCGAAAGGCTCCACGGGCTGGTAGCCGTCGGCGGGTTCGCCGTCCGTGAGGGTGGCGGCGAGATTGGCCACCGTACGGTGCTGGAAGACGTCCCGTACGGCGGCTTCGAAGCCCTCCGCACGCAGGGCGCCGACCAGCGCGATCGCCTTGATCGAGTGTCCACCGAGATCGAAGAAGTTGTCCTCGACACCGACCCTCTCCACGCCGAGCACCTTGCTCCAGACCGCGGCGATGCGCTCCTCGGCAGGCGTGCGCGGGGCGACGTAGGAGTCGGTCGCACCCTGGTCCGGGTCGGGCAGGGCTCGGCGGTCGAGCTTGCCGTTCGCGGTGAGCGGGATCGCGTCCAACTGCACGAACGCGGACGGGATCATGTACTCGGGCAGCGCGTCGGTGAGGTCCGGGACCTCACCGACGACATACGCGATCAGCCGCTGATCCTCCTCGGACACCACCACCGCAGCGTCCGTGATCTGCGGCTGCGCGACGATCGCGGCACGCACCTCGCCCAGCTCGATGCGATAGCCACGCACCTTCACCTGGTCGTCGATCCGGCCGAGGAACTCCACCGCCCCGTCCGAACGCCAGCGAGCAAGGTCCCCGGTCCGATACATCCGACTGCCCGCCGGACCGTATACATCCGGGAGGAACTTCTCGGCGGTGCGGACAGGATCGCCCACATAGCCACGCGCCACACCCACGCCGCCGACGAACAGCTCCCCGACCGCGCCGACCGGGACGGGCTGGAGATGCCTGTCCAGGACGCGCATGGTCATGTTGGGCAGCGGACGGCCGATCGGCACCACGCCCTCGACGGCTTCGAGCAGCGGGAAGACACACGTGCCCACGGTGGCCTCCGTCGGCCCGTACTCGTTGAGGACCTTCCCATCCCCGAGGACGCGCCGCCACCGCTCGACAAGAGCGCCAGGCAATGCCTCACCGGCCACGACGACCTTGCCGGCCAGCCCGGCGATCTCGTCGTCCGACAACTGACCCGAGAGCACTTCAAGGTGGCCGGGCGTCAGCTTCATGAACGCGAACGGACCAGCATCCGCCAACGCGCCGCCCAGGTCGGTCAGTTCACCGTCGTAGAGCCAGGTGCGCTGCCCGGCCGCGAGCGGCGCCCACACATTCGGCACCACCAGGTCGAAGGCCACCGACGAGAACACCGGCGCACCACCGCTCCCGGCCGACACCAACTCCCGCACCGCCCAGTCGACATGGTTGACCAGACTCCGGTGCGAGACCTGCACACCCTTCGGCCGCCCCGTCGAACCGGACGTGAACACCGTGTACGCCACCGCATCCAGATCCACCGACACCTCAGGCGCACTGTCCGGCAGCTGCGCGAAGTCCTCCTCGACCCGCACCACCGGCACCTCGAACCGATCCACATACGCCCGCGACGTCACCGCCACCTGCACACCGGCATCCGCCACCATCCCAGCGACCCGCCCGGCCGGCAGCACCGGATCCATCGGCACAAAGGAGGCCCCCGCACGCCACACCGCCAACAACGCCACCACCAGATCGACCGACCGATCCAGCAACACCGCCACCGACGACTCCGCACCCACACCCGCCCCACGCAACGCATGCGCCAAACGATTCGCCCGCACATCCAACTCCGCGAACGTCAGCACCTCCTCGCCGCACTGCAACGCCACCGACTCGGGCCGCAGCCCCACCTGCGCCGCGATCAGCTCAGGTATGGAGTTCGGCGGTACGGGTGCCGCGGAGTCGTTCCATGCCATGAGGACGCGTTCGAGCTCGCCGGCCGGCAGGAAGGTCTCGCGGGCGTCTGCGTCCACGTCGGCGGCGATGGACTCCAGCACGGCCTGGTACATCGCCGCCAGCCGGTCCACCGCCGCCCGGCCGAGGACCGCCGGGTCCGCCGTGAGCAGCAGTCCGCTGCCGCGGGCGGCGACGGCCAGGCCGAACTCGGTGGCGCCCTCGCCGTCCCCGGAGTCCGCGTCGACGAGGTCGCTGTCGGCCTGGGCGTCGGAGAGGTCGAGGTAGCTGAAGCGGACGTCGAGCAGGCGCGTACCGTCGCCCAGCTCCCGCTGCATCACCGGCATCGGGAAGCGGCGGTGCGGCCAGAGCTCGGCCTCCTGGTCGAAGACCTGCTGGATGAGTTCGGCCCAGGTGCGGGCGCCGCGCCGGTGGGCGAAGGGCACCGTGTTGAGGTACATGCCGTAGACCCGCTCGGCGCCCTCGACCTCGGGCCGGCCGCTGGAGACGAGGCCGGTGCAGAAGGCTTCCTCCACGGTGAGCTGACTCATGACTTTGAGGTGGGCCGCGTGCAGGACTGCCTTGAGCGAGGTGCTCGTGGTGCGTGCCGCGGACCGCAGGGCCGTGGTCAGGTCGCCGAGCGGCACCTGCACGGTCACCGCCCGGTCGGCGGGCTCGGCGTCGCCCCAGCCTGCCGGGAGTTCGAACTTGGCGTGCGCGTCGAGCAGGGCCCGCCAGTAGGCGCGGTCCTCCTCCGAGTCGAGGGACGCCTGCTCCGCCGCGACGAAGTCGGCGTACCGGACGCCGGGGACCGCGGCCTCGCGCAGCTGCCCACCGGCCCTCAGGCGCAGATAGCCCTCGACGATGTCGCTGAGGAGGGTCCGGTGGCTCCAGCCCTCCGTGATCGGGTGGCAGACGCTGACCGACAGCCACCATGCCTCGTCGGACTCGACCAGCGCCGAGACGCGGAGCAGCGGCGCCCGGTCGAGCTGGAAGGCGGTGGCCCGCTCGGTGATGATGTGGGCTCGGCGCGCCTCGGCCTGCTGCTCGAAGCTCTTGCCGCGGAGGTCGAGCACGGTGACGGGCAGGTCAGCCGACGCATGGATCAGTTGCAGGGGCACCGAGAAGGCGTCGAGGTCGAAGGAAGCCCGCAGCATCTCGTGCCGCTCCACCACGGCCTGACCGGCGGCGCGCAGGGCGTCCACGTCGAACGGGCGGCCGTCCTTGATCCGGAACGTCGTCGTGTTGTGGTACTTGTTCCGCCCGTCGTCGGCGAGCATCTCCACCAGCATGCCGAGCTGGACCTGCGCCAACGGGTAGGCGTCCACGAGGCCGTCCGGCAGGCGGTCGCGGTCCTCGTCACCGATCAGGGCGAACGGCTCCACCGGCCGGTAGGCGTCGGCGGATCCGCCGTCGTCCGTGAGGGTGGCGGCGAGCCCCGCGACGGTGCGGTTTTGGAAGACGTCCCGTACGGCGGCTTCGAAGCCCTCCGCACGCAGGGCGCCGACCAGGGCGATCGCCTTGATCGAGTGTCCGCCGAGATCGAAGAAGTTGTCCTCGACACCGACCCTCTCCACGCCGAGCACCTTGCTCCAGACCGCGGCGATGCGCTCCTCGGCACGCGTGCGCGGGGCGACGTAGGAGTCGGTCGCACCCTGGTCCGGGTCGGGCAGGGCTCGGCGGTCGAGCTTGCCGTTGGCGGTGAGCGGGATCGCGTCCAACTGCACGAACGCGGAGGGAATCATGTACTCGGGCAGCGCGTCGGTGAGGTCCGGGACCTCACCGACCACGTACGCGATCAGCCGCTGGTCCTCCTCCGACACGATCACCGCAGCGTCCACAACCCCCGGCCGGGCGACGAGCGCGGCACGCACCTCACCCAACTCGATGCGGTATCCGCGCACCTTGACCTGGTCGTCGATCCGGCCGAGGAACTCCACGGCGCCGTCGGAGCGCCAGCGAGCAAGGTCCCCGGTCCGATACATCCGGCTGCCCGCCGGACCGTACAGGTCGGGAAGGAAGCGGTCCGCCGTACGGGCCGCGTCCCCGACATAGCCGCGGGCCACTCCTGTGCCGCCGACGAACAACTCCCCGACCGCGCCCACGGGTACCGGGCGGAGTTGGCTGTCCAGGACGCGCATGGTCATGTTGGGCAGCGGACGGCCGATGGGCACCACGCCCTCGACGGCTTCGAGCAGCGGGAAGACACAGGTGCCCACGGTGGCCTCGGTCGGCCCGTACTCGTTCAGGACCTTCCCGTCGCCCAGGACTCGCCGCCACCGCTCGACAAGAGCGCCGGGCAGTGCTTCACCGGCCACGACGACCTTGCCGGCCAGCCCGGCGATCTCGGCGTCCGACAACTGACCCGAGAGCACCTCGAGATGGCCTGGGGTGAGCTTGATGAAGGAGAAGGGACCTGCGTCCGTCAACGCGGCACCGAGGTCGGTGAGTTCACCGTCGTACAGCCAGGTGCGCTCCCCGGCCGCGAGCGGCGCCCACACATTCGGCACCACCAGGTCGAAGGCCACCGACGAGAACACCGGCGCACCACCCGTCCCGGCCGACGCCAACTCCCGCACCGCCCAGTCGACATGGTTGACCAGACTGCGATGCGAGACCTGCACACCCTTCGGCCGACCCGTCGAACCGGAAGTGAACACCGTGTACGCCACCGCATCCAGATCCACCGACACCTCGGGCGCACTGTCCGGCAGCTGCGCGAAGTCCTCCTCGACCCGCACCACCGGCACCTCGAACCGATCCACATACGCCCGCGACGTCACCGCCACCTGCACACCGGCATCCGCCACCATCCCAGCGACCCGCCCGGCCGGCAGCACCGGATCCATCGGCACAAAGGAGGCCCCCGCACGCCACACCGCCAACAACGCCACCACCAGATCGACCGACCGATCCAGCAACACCGCCACCGACGACTCCGCACCCACCCCCGCCCCACGCAACGCATGCGCCAGACGATTCGCCCGCACATCCAACTCCGCGAACGACAACGCCGTACCACCCGACTCCACCGCCACCGCACCCGGCCGCAGCGCCACCTGCTCGGCGATCAGCCCCGGCACCGACACCTCACGCACCGACACCCCGGAGTCGTTCCAAGCGGTCAGTACCCGCTCGCGTTCGCCGGCCGGCAGGAAGGTCTCGCGGGCGTCTCCGTCCACGTCGGCGGACATGGACTCCAGCACCGCCCGGTACATCGCCGCCAGCCGGTCCACCGCCGCGCGGTCGAAGTGGTGGCGGTGGGCTGTGATCACCATGAAGCCGGCTCGGGTGGAGACGCCGAGCGGGAACTCGGTGGGGCTGTCGTCGATCGTGGCCGGGTAGTCGACGAGGTCCTGGTCGACCTGGCGGAAGTTCTGGTAGCTGAAGCGGACGTTGACAAGGCGTTCGGTGTGGGCGAGTTCGCGCTGCATGGCGCCCAGGGGGTAGCGGCGGTGCGGCCAGACCTCGATCTCCTGGTCGAAGACCTGGCGGACCAGTTCGCGCCAGGTGCGGGCGCCGCGCCGGTGGGCGAAGGGCAGCGGGTTGAGGTATACGCCGTACACGCGTTCCGCGCCGGCCGCCTCCGGGCGGGCGTTGGTGACGAGGCCGGTGAAGAAGGCTTCCTCGTGGGTGAGTTGGCTCATCACCTTGAGGTGGGCGGCGTGCAGCACGCTCTTGATGGGCACCTTGGCCTGGGTGGCGAGGGTGCGCAGGCCGGTCTCCAGGTCGTGGTAGGGCACCCAGGAGCGGTTGAGGCCACGGGGGGTGGTGGCCGGGTCGTCGCCGAGGCCGGAGGGGATCTCGAAGGGGGTGTGCTCGTCGAGGATGCCCTTCCAGTAGGCGCGGTCCTCGTCCCCGGCGAGGGAGGCCAGTTCCGCGGCGACGAAGTCCGCGTACCGGATGTTGGGGGTGTCCGGGTCCGGGAGGGGCTCGCCCGCGCGCAGGGCGTGGTAGGTGGTGACGAGTTCCATCAGGAGGGAGTGGTGACTCCATCCTTCGAGGACGGCGTGGCATTCGGTGAGGGTCAGCCACCAGGAGCCGTCGTCGCAGGCGTGGCCGGTGAAGCGGATCAGCGGGGGGCGGGTGAGGTCGAAGAGCTGGGTGCGCTCCTCGGCCATGTAGGCGCGCAGCGACGCTTCGACGGCGTCGGCGTCCAGCCCGGTGAGGTCCCGGGCGGCGACGGGTGAGGTCACGTCGGTGGCGGGGTGCACGAGCTGGAGCGGGACGCTGTAGCCCTCGATGGCGAAGCTGGAACGGAGGATCTCGTGGCGGGCCAGGACGGTGTCCACGGTCCGCTGGAGGACGGCCGGGTCGAGGGGGTGTTCGTCGAGGATCCGGAAGCAGGTGGAGTTGTGGTAGTGGTTGCGGCCGTCGTCGGCGAGCATCTCCACGACCATGCCGAGCTGCACCTGGGCCAGCGGGTAGGCGTCCACCAGACCCTCGGGGAGGCGACCGCGGTCGTCGTCGCCGAGCAGGGCGAAGGGGGCGACGGGCTGCCGGGGGGCGGCGGGGGCGGGGCGGCCGGTGACGAAGGTGACGAGTTCGGCGGGCGTACGGTGCTCGAAGACGTCGCGGACGGTGACGTCGTACTCGCTGCCGCGCAGGGCCCCGACCAGGGCGACGGCGCGCAGGGAGTCGCCGCCCAGGTCGAAGAAGTTGTCCTCGACGCCGACGGTCTGCACGCCGAGGACCTCGCGCCAGACGGCGACCATCTCCTCCTCGGCGGGCGTGCGCGGTGCGACGTGTACGGCGTCCACGCCGAGTGCGCTGCGGTCGGGGGCCGGCAGGGCGGCCTGGTCGAGCTTGCCGTTGACGGTGAGCGGGATGCGGCCGACGACGAGGAACGCGGCCGGGATCATGTAGTCGGGCAGGGTGCGGGCGAGCAGGGCGCGCAGTTCGCTGGGCGCGGCGACGGCGTCGCCGGTGGGGACGACGTAGGCGATGAGCCGGCGGTCGCCGGGGGTGTCCTCGCGGGCGACGACGACCGCGTCACGGACCCGGGGGTGCGTGGTGAGCGCGGCCTTGATCTCGCCGAGTTCGATGCGGTGACCGCGGATCTTGACCTGGTGGTCGATGCGGCCCAGGTAGTCGAGGCTGCCGTCGGGGCGCCGGGAGGCGAGGTCGCCGCTGCGGTAGAGGCGGGTGCCGGGGGTGCCGTACGGGTCGGGTACGAAGCGTTCCGCGGTGAGGGCGGGGCGGCCCAGGTACATGAGGGCGACGCCGGGGCCGCCGACGTGGATCTCGCCGGGCACGCCGATGGGCACGAGTTCGCCGTGCGGGCCGAGCAGGTGGACCTGGAGGTCGCGCAGCGGCACGCCGACCGGGTTGCCGGTGTCGGCGTCCAGGTCGGCCTCGGTGACGAGGTGGAACGTGGTGTGCACGCAGGTCTCGGTGATGCCGTAGAGGTTGGCGAGGGCGGTGACGTCGAGGTTGCGGCGCTCGACCCAGGGGCGCAGGGCGGGGATGTCGAGCCGTTCCCCGCCGAACGACACGACGCGCACGGCGAGTTCGCCGACCAAGGGGTGGTCCTCGGCGGCCAGGGAGACCAGGCTGCGGAAGGCGGACGGGGTCTGGTTGAGGACGGTGACCTGCTCGTCGGCGAGCAGGCGCAGGAAGTCCTCAGGGGACCGGGAGACGTCCGGCGGTACGACGACGAGCCGGCCGCCGTAGGTGAGGGCGCCCCAGATCTCCCACACCGACATGTCGAAGGCGTACGAGTGGAACAGCGTCCACACGTCGTGCTCGTCGAAGCCGAAGTGCTCCTCGGTGGCGATGAACAGGCGCAGCACATTGGTGTGGCTGAGGCCGACGCCCTTGGGCCGGCCGGTGGAGCCGGACGTGTAGATCGTGTAGATCACGTCGTCGGGGGTGGCGCCGGAGTCCGGGTCGTGACCGGGCGCGGCGGCCAGTGCGGCAGCCTCGTCGGGGTCGTCGAGGACGACGAGCCGTCCGTCGGCGGCGTCGCGCAGATGGGCGGTGTGCCCGGTGGAGGTGACGACGAGGTCGGCGCCCGCGTCGCTCAGGGTGTAGGCGATGCGGTCGGTGGGGTGCTCGGGGTCCAGGGGCAGGTATCCGGCGCCGGACTTGAGGACGCCGAGCAGGGCGGGCACCAGGTGCGGGCCGCGGTCGAGGGCGACGGCGACGAGGCGGCCGGGGGCGGCGCCGAGCGAACGCAGATGATGGGCGAGGCGGTTGGCGCGGGCGTTCAGCTCGGCGTAGGTGAGGCTTTCGCTGCCGCAGACGACGGCGATGGCGTCGGGAGTGGCGGCGGCGCGTTCCTCGACGAGTTCGTGGACGCAGCGGGTGGGCGCGTCGAAGGTGTGGACCTCGGGCAGCAGGACGGCGAGGTCGGTGTCGTCGAGCATGTCCAGGCGGGACAGCCGCCGGTCGGGGTCGGCGGCGGCGGACACCAGGAGCCGTTCCAGGTGCCCGGCCATGCGCTCGACGGTGGTCCGGTCGTAGAGGGCGGTGCTGTACTCCAGGGTGCCGGTGACCGAGCCGTCGTCGGTCTCGCGGAGCTGGAGGGTGAGGTCGAAGCGGGAGACCTGGGAGGTGGCGGTCAGAGTCTCGGTGTCGACGCCGGGCAGGGTGAAACCGGTGGTGCGTTCGCGGTGCATGGTGAAGGCCACCTGGCACAGCGGGGTGCGGGACATGTCCCGGGCCGGGGCCAGCTCGTCGACGAGGCGGGCGAAGGGGAACTCCTGGTGGTCGAAGGCGTCCAGGACGGTCTCCCGGGCGCCCGTGACGAGCTGCCGGAAGGTGGGGTCGCCCTGCCACCGGCCGCGCAGGACCAGGGTGTTGATGCCGTAGCCGATGAGCCCTTCGAGTTCGGGCCGGTTGCGGCCGGAGACGACGGTGCCCACGGCGATGTCGTCGCGGCCGGTGTAGCGGGAGAGCAGGCCCTGGTAGCCGGCGAGGAGGGTGTGGAAGAGGGTCGCGCCGTGCGCGGCGCCGAGGTCGCGCAGCCGGCCGGCCAGCGGGGCCGACAGGTGGACGGGTACCGCGTCACCGGCGTAGGAGCGGGTGGAGGGGCGCCGGCGGTCGGTCGGCACCTCGAGCGGGGTGAGGCCGGCGAGGCGTTCGCGCCAGTGGTCGAGCTGCCGGTCGAGTTCCCCGGTGTCGAGGCGGCGGCGCTGCCAGGCCGCGTAGTCGGCGTACTGCACGGGGAGCGGGGCCAGCGGGGAGGGCTCGTCGCGGCCGAACGCCTCGTACAGCGCGGCCAGTTCCTCGAGGAACAGCCCCACGGACCACTCGTCGCAGGCCACGTGGTGGAAGACGACGACCAGCAGGTGGTCCTCCGGTGCGACGCGGATCAGCCGGGCCCGCAGCGGGGCGCCGTCGGCCAGGTCGAACGGGCGGCCCGGTTCGGCCTCGGCCAGCAGACGGGCCCGCTCCTCGCGCTCTGCGGCGGTACCGGTGCCGGTGAGGTCGTCGACGGGGAGGTCGAACGGGCCGGGCGGGTCGATCAGCTGGACCGGCTCGGTGCCGTCGAGGCCGTAGCGGGTGCGCAGGATCTCATGGCGGGCCACCAGTTCCTCGAAGCCGCGGCGCAGTGGTTCCGTGGCGAGCGGTCCGCGCAGTCGCAGCGCCACGGGGACGCTGTACTCCCAGCTCGCCGGGTCGAGCCGGCTGAGGAACCACATCTGCTGCTGCCCGTGGGAGAGGGCGAGCGGGCCGCCGCGGTCGACGGGGGTGACCGCGGCTCGCCGGCCGCCGCGGCCTCCGGCGAGCCTGGCCCGCACCAGCTCCTCACGCCTGCTGTCGACCGATCCGCCGTCGTCGGCCGTTCCCCTGCCGTCGACCTGTCCGCCCGTGCGGCCTTCGCCCGTGGTCATGCTGAGCGCCCCTCCCGACCTTCGTTCCGTACGACGTGATTCGTGTGGTGCCTGCGTGGTGCTGGGTGTTGTGCGGTGTGGTGCCGCCGCCGGCACCGCGGGCCGTGCGGCGCGGTCAGGCGCCGGCCTGCTCCATGCGCCGGCGCAGGCTGGCCGGCCGCAGGTCCGTCCAGACCTCTTCGATCCGCTGGAGGCAGTCCTGCCGGGAGCCTTCGGTGCCCTCGGCGTGCCAGCCGGCCGGCAGTTCCCGGTCCGCGTCCCAGATCGAGTACTGCTCCTCGTCGTTGAGGACGACCCGGTAGGTGCGGTGGTCGGTCTGCTCGTCAGCCATGACGGTGTCCCTTCGGTGGTCGGATGCCCGCCCAGCGTCCGACGGCGACCTATACCGGGGCTCTTATCGGCTCTCTTATGGGTCCAGCGGGGATCTGTCGGGGATGGGCACAGGCCCCGAGACAGCACACGGCCCGGTCCCGACGGGGGTTTCGGGACCGGGCCGTGTGGGTCCGGGGTGGTAAAGGCGCTCAGCGCCGCAGAGTTGAGAAGGGGGTGGGTGGGGGCGTGCCGGAGTGTCCTACTCGCGGGCCCCGATCAGCTGTACGGCCCGGGCCCGCAGCGCCGCGCCGACCGGCAGGACGGTGCCGAGGAGCGCCAGCAGGGTGGAGACCACGGCCACGCCCGCGACCACCGCGTACGGCACGACGATCGGGGTGGTGCCGAAGAGCTGGAGCAGCGCTCCCCACAGCCCGGCCAGGTTGACGGCGGTGGCGGCCAGCGCCAGCACCACACCGATCGCGGACACCAGGAGCGACTCGGCGACGAAGAACCGCAGGACCTGCCGTGGCGTGGCGCCCGCGGTTCGCAGGACGGCCAGGTCGCGCCGGCGGTCGGCGGTGGCCATCAGCAGCGTGTTGAGGATCGCGATGAAGCAGAACAGCATGATGATCACCGCGGTGGAGCGTTGCCGGACCTCGTTCAGATGCCGGGCGTAGGCGGCTTCGGAGGCGACCAGTTCGTCCCGCGTCATGAAGGTGGCGCCGCTGCCGGCGACCGCCTTGCGGATGGCCGCGGTGGCGGCCTGTCGGTCGGTGCCCTCGTCCAGGGTGATGTAGGCGCGGCGGGCGAGGCCGTCGCGCGCGAACAGCGCGGTGTCGGCGAACCGGGACGGCAGATAGGCCACGTCCTCGCCGCGCAGCGCCTCGTACACGGCGGCCACCTTCAGCTTCTGGGTGGAGCCGTCGGCCATCAGCACGGTCTGGGTGGAGCCGAGGTCCATGTGCCACAGGTCGGCGACGGCCATGCTGTTCTCGTCGAGGTCGTCGAGGGAGCCCTCGACGACCTTGAGGTCCATGGTCCGCTTCAGCGCCTCGGGGTCGACGACCAGCCCGTCGTTCTCGTCGTAGCGGTCCTCGTCCTTCCAGTAGACCGTGGTGAGCAGCGGTGCGGCGATCTTCACGCCGGGCACCTCGGCGACCCGGTCGATCACCTCGGTGCTGATGCCGGGGGTGTCGTCGGGGGCGAGGGCGTAGTCGGAGACGATCCGGTTCTGCAGGCCGCTGTCCCTTGCCGCGCCGAGGGAGTCGGTGGCGGCGAGCAGGGAGAACGCCAGGCCGACGGTGAGCAGTACCGGCGCGGCGGTCGCCGCGGTCCGGCGGCGGGCGGTCAGCGCGCTCTCCCGGACCAGCATCGCGGTGGGGCCGTTCGCGCGGCGCCACGGCCACATCAGCAGCCGGGCCAACGGGCCCACGGCCAGCGGGGCGAGGACGGCCGCCGCCAGCACCGGCACCATCAGCGAGACCACGTACACCGTCGGCGAGAGCACCGTCACCGGGGAGCCGGTGGCGATCCAGGCGGTCCAGCCGACGCCTCCGAGGAGGGCCACGGCACCGAGCAGGGCGCGGCCCCGGGTGACGCCGGTGTCGTCCACGGCGGCTTCCCGCAGCGCTTCGACGGGCTGGATGGAGCCGGCGCGGCGGGCCGCCGTGGCCGCACCGCCGACCGACACCAGCAGCCCGACCAGGAAGGCGGCGGCGAGCGGTGCGAGGACGGTCCAGTGCAGGGACGGGGTGACGGTGAACCAGTCCGGCGACACCCCCATGGAGATCAGCATGTCGGCGAGGAGCTGCGCCCCGAACAGGCCGAGGGCGGTGCCCGCGGCGGCGGCCAGACCGCCCACCAGAAGGGCTTCGTTGCGGACCATCTTGCGCACCTGCTTGGGGGTGGCGCCGACCGCGCGGAGCAGGGCGACCTCCCTGCGGCGCTGAACGACCGCGAAGGCGAAGGTGGACGCCACCACGAAGATGGCGGTGGTCCCGGCGACGCTGGCCATCACCGGCACCAGCGTGATCGTGTTGTCCAGGGTCTCGCGGTCCTCGGCCTCGCTGGCGTCGGCCTTGTGCCGGTCCTGGCCGGTGAGGACGTCGGCGCGCTCACCGACGGCGTCCCGGACGGCTTTCGAGGGGCCGAGCGCCACGAGCGAGTCGATCCGCGGGGAGAGCCGCGCGGCCTCCGCCTCGGAGAAGAAGACGGCGTCCTCGTAGCCGACGGGGGCGACGGTGCCGCTGACGGTGTACGTCCGCACGGTGGCCGCCGTCAGCACGGTCACCTCATCGCCGGTGCGGGCCTGGTCGGAGGGGACGACGATCTGCCCGTCCGAGGCCGGCGCGGCGCCGTCGGTCAGGCGGTAGCCGCCGAAGCGGGCCACCGCCCACGGGTGGCCGACCTGGTCCTCGGGGCCGCCGCGCAGCTGTGCGTAGAAGGCGCGGTCGACGACGGTCTCGCCGGTCGCGGCGACCTTGTCGCGCAGTTCGGTGCTCAGCCCGCGGGCCGCCTCGGGGGAGCGGACGCCCAGGTCGTGGTGGGCCGGATCCCAGCCGTCCGACAGCGGGCGTACGACGGTGTCGGCACGGGCGAAGCGCTCCACCGGCCGGTCGGGCAGGTCGAACGCGGTCGTCACCAGCAGGCCCATGGCCGCGACCTGTGCCACGCCGAGGACCAGGGCGACGACGGTGCCGAGGAAGGAGACCCAGCGGGCCCGCAGGGTCTGGAAGGCCACCCGGATCACGACGACACCGCCAGGTGCGTCATGCGGGCGGCGACGTCCTCGGCGGTCGGCTGGAGCAGCTCTCCGACGAGGCTGCCGTCGGCGAGGAAGAGCACCCGGTCCGCGTAGGCGGCGACGTTCGGGTCGTGGGTGACCATGACGATGGTGGTGGTCACCCGGTCCTCGGTACCGGAGGTGCCGCGCGTACGGGGAGTGCCGGAGGTTCCGGGAGTGCCGGAGGTTCCGGGGGTGCCGGGGGTGCCGCCGCCCGGTCCCGCCAACGCGCGCAGGGTGACGAGGAGTTCACGGCCGGTGGACAGGTCGAGGGCGCCGGTCGGCTCGTCCGCGAAGAGCACGGCGGGCCGGGACACCAGGGCGCGGGCGATGGCCACCCGCTGCTGCTGTCCGCCGGACAGCTGGCTGGGCCGGCTGCCGGCCTTCTTGTCGAGGCCGACCTGCGCGAGCGCCTGCCGGACCGCGCCGCGCGGGGGCCTGCGGCCCGCGAGCCGCATCGGAAGCGCCACGTTCTGCTCGGCGGTCAGCGACGGCAGCAGGTTGAAGGACTGGAAGATGAACCCCGTGGAGGCGCGGCGGAGCTCGGTCAGCCGGGTCTCGTTCAGACCCGTGGTGTCCTTGCCGTCGATGAAGACCCGGCCCGAGGTGGGCCGGTCCAGCCCGGCCGCGCACTGCAACAGGGTGGACTTGCCGGACCCCGAGGGCCCCATGATCGCGGTGAAGCTGCCCCGTGGGAAGGAAAGGCTGGTTTCGCGCAAGGCGCTCACCGCGCTGTCGCCTGACCCGTAGGTCTTGGTGAGCGACTCCAGCCGCACTGCGTCATCCATCGGTTCTCCGCGCTTCGTGGGTGAGGGGATCGGCCGGCGTCCCGTCCACGACGGAGGCCGGCGCGGGCACGTCCGGGGCCGGCAGCGCCGCCGGCTCCGGTGGGGTGTGCGCCGCGTCGAGGGGTTCGTTGTCCGCGCGGTCCTCCTGGGCCGCCCCGGCTCTGCTGAAGACGACGGCCGCCACCAGGGCCAGCACCGCCATCAGCGCCGACAGCGCCATGAGGGCGCGGCGGCTGCCGACCGCCTCCAGCAGGTATCCGGTACCGAGGGCGCCGAGCGAACTCGCCCCGGACACCAGGAGCATGACGACACTGCCGACCCGCCCCTGCATGTCGTTGGGGGTGATGCGCACCTGGTAAGACATGCCGGAGACCGTAACAGCGGCTCCTATAAAAGACGTTATGTAGAAAAGCACCCCAAGTGCTGGTGCTTGCCGGAAAAACACCGCTGTGGGCATGACCACGGCCCACAAGGTGTGCGCGAGGATCATGATCTGCCGCATGGCCAGCCGCCGGTTCAGCCAGCCGCCCGACAACGCCCCGCACAGCCCGCCCATGCCGCCCGCCGCCATGATCAGCCCGATGGTGCCCGCGGCTCCCCCGTCCTCCCTGATCACCACGGCGACGGTCAGGATCAGCCCCTGGAACACCAGGTTGCTGACCGAGATGATCAGCAGTGCCGTCCTGAAGTAGGCCCGCCCCCACACCCAGTTGAAGCCGGCGGCGACCTCGGAGCGCATCCGGCGCCCGGTGCGCGGCCCGCGGGGCGGCTGCCGCTCGCCCCGCAGCTTCACCAGGGTGACCAGCGACCCCAGATAGAGCGCCACGCTGGTCAGGAACGGCACCCACGCCGACAGACCGAACATCGCCCCGCTCGCGGGGTGCCCGACGAAGTTGACGCCACGGGAGCGGGCCTCGTTGGTGGCCATCGCCGCGCCCAGCTGCCGGGAGGGCACCACGTTGCGCACCATGGCCCGTTCCGACAGCTGGTAGAAGACGGTCATGCTGCTCTGCACGAACGCCACCAGGGCGATGTGCCACACCCACACCGTGTCCCCCAGCAGGGAGACGGCGACCGTCGCCACGGCGACCATCCGCACCACGACGCACGTCATCATGACGCGCCGCCGGTTCAGCCGGTCCACCAGGACACCGGCCGGCAGCTGCACGAGCAGCGACGGCAGCAGCCCCGCGAACCCGACGATGCCCGCCGCGCTCTCCGACCGGGTGTGCCAGAGCACCAGCAGCATGAAGGCCATCCCGGAGCAGCGCTCCGCCATCACCGACATCGCCGAGCCGGTCCACAGCAGCCGGAAGTCGCGGTAGCTGCGCAGCGACGGCAGCTTGTGCCTGCCTTTTCCGCGTGGGCGGGCTCTGCGTTTTCTGATCATGAACGGACGGCCCGGCACCATTCGAGGACCGCCATCGCGCTGTGCAGCTTGTGCGTGGCCTGGGCGAACGCCAGGCTCGCCGGGCCGTCCAGCACCTGCGCGGTGACCTCCTCGCCCCGATGGGCGGGCAGGTCGTGCAGGAACACCGCGTTCGGGCTGCCCTCCCACAGCGCCCCGGTCACCTGGAACGGCGCGAACACCGTGCGCCAGTCCGCGTCCGGCTTGCTGGTGCCGGTGGTCTGCCAGCGAGTGGTGTACACGACGTCGAACCCGGCGGGCAGCGCCGCCATGTCGTGCTGCTCGGACAGCTTGGCCCCGCTGCGCGCCGCCTGCTCGCCGGCGGTGGCGAGGACGTCCGCCGCCAGCCCGTACCCGGGCGGGGTGCGCAGCTCCAGCTCGGTCCCCGGGAACCGGGTCAGGGCCAGGGCCAGCGCGGCGGCGCTGTTGTTGCCCTCGCCCACGTACAGCACCCGCAGGCCCTCGACGCGGCCGAAGTGACAGTGCAGGGTGGTGAGATCGGTGAGTCCCTGCGTCGGGTGCTCCTCCGCGGTCATCGCGTTCACCACCGACATCGGGCCGGCCGCCGCCCAGGCCCGCAGTTCCTGCGTCGCGTCCGACGTCCTGGCCACCAGCATGTCCAGCATGCCGGACAGCACCCGGCCGGTGTCCTCGGTGGTCTCCCCCGTGTTCAGCTGGAGGTCGCCGGGCCCGAAGGTCACCGTCTGCGCGCCGAGCCGCAGCGCCCCGCTGGTGAAGGCGGTACGGGTACGGGTCGAGGTGCGCCGGAAGTAGACGCCGACCACCTCGTCCCGCAGCGGCTTGGCGACCGCCCCGGCGGCGAACTCCGCCCCGCGGGCGACCAGCGCGCGCAGGTCGTCGTCGGTCAGATCGGTCAGTGAGATGAGGTGACGCATGCGGATGCCCTTCGCTCGTTGGTCAGGAGGATTCGGCGAGCTGCGCGTCGATCTCGGCCCGGACGCGGTCCTCGATCTCCACGGCGAGCTGCGCGATGGTGGGCCGCTCGAAGACGACCCGGATCGGCAGGTCGAGGTCGAAGTCCTGCTGCAGTCGCGAGACGAGGCGCACCGCCAGGATGGAATGGCCGCCGATCTCGAAGAAGCTGTCGTGGACGCTGGCGTTCTTGCCGAGCAGATCCGCCCAGATCGCACCGATGCGCTCCTCGGCGGGCGTGCGCGGGGCGACGTAGGAATCGCTCGTGGTCTCGTCCGGGACGGGCAGGGCTCGGCGGTCGAGCTTGCCGTTGGCGGTGAGCGGGATCGCGTCCAACTGCACGAACGCGGACGGGATCATGTACTCGGGCAGGGCGTCGGTGAGGTCCGGGACCTCGCCGACGACGTACGCGATCAGGCGCTGGTCCTCCTCCGACACGATCACCGCCGCGTCCACCACCCCCGGCCGGGCGACGAGCGCGGCACGCACCTCACCCAACTCGATCCGATAGCCACGCACCTTCACCTGGTCGTCGATCCGGCCGAGGAACTCCACCGCCCCGTCCGAACGCCAGCGAGCAAGGTCCCCCGTGCGATACATCCGGCTGCCCGCCGGACCGTGCACGTCCGGGAGGAACTTCTCGGCGGTACGCGCCGGGTCGCCCACATAGCCACGCGCGACACCCGCGCCACCGACGAACAACTCCCCGACCGCGCCCACCGGGACGGGCCGGAGGTGGGCGTCCAGGATCTGCATGGTCACGTTGGGCAGCGGACGCCCGATCGGCACCACACCGTCGAACGCCTCCACCAGCGGGAAGACACAGGTACCGACGGTGGCCTCGGTCGGCCCGTACTCATTGAGGACCACCCCATCACCCAGAACCCGGCGCCACCGCTCGACAAGAGCGCCGGGCAACGCCTCACCGGCCACGACGACCTTGCCGGCCAGCGCGCCGATCTCATCGTCCCCGAGCTGACTCGACAACACCTCGAGATGCCCGGGCGTCAGCTTCATGAACGCGAACGGACCAGCATCCGCCAACGCGCCGCCGAGGTCGGTGAGTTCACCGTCCCAGAGCCAGGTGCGCTGCCCGGCCGCGAGCGGCGCCCACACATTCGGCACCACCAGGTCGAAGGCAACCGACGAGAACACCGGCGCACCACCGCTCCCGGCCGACACCAACTCCCGCACCGCCCAGTCGACATGGTTCACCAGACTCCGGTGCGAGACCTGCACACCCTTCGGCCGACCCGTCGAACCGGACGTGAACACCGTGTACGCCACCGCATCCAGATCCACCGACACCTCAGGCGCACTGTCCGGCAG